>DASXWV010000012.1:0-38878 GCA_036503495.1 Gaiellaceae bacterium | reverse complement strand
TCACCGGTCTCGACGAGCGGCTGCGCCACGAGACGCAGATGCCGGTGCACCTCGCCGAGAGCCCGCTCACCTGTGTCGCGGTCGGCTCGGGGCGGAGCCTCGAGGAGTTCGAGGCGATCCACCGCTCGAACCGCGCGCGCGCTGCGACTGGGTGGAGCCACCGAGACAGAGTACCGCTCTTTCCTGGCGAGGAGCCGCAGCTCCTCGCCCGGGGATGAGGAACTGCGCAACCGCGAGACGCGGTCTCCCGGTGGCTCCGTGCCCTAAACCTTGCTCTTTGTTTGTGTGCTTCGCGTGTTCGGTTCCGTCGCGGGCTCGCAGGCTGCGCGTGCTCACCCGCCACTCCGCGAGCGGGTGCGAAGCACCCGCGAGCTAGAACCGGCGTCCGTTACGCGAGCGCGCCTTGTTGCTGCGGTGGATGGCCTCGAACTCCTCGAGGCTCCGCCCCGAGCCGACCGCGACGCACGTGAGCGGCGACTCGGCGAGATGCACCGGCATCTGCGTCTCGTGGCGCAGCCGCTCGTCGAGCCCGTTGAGGAGCGACCCGCCGCCGGCGAGCACGATGCCGCGATCCATGATGTCGGCGGCGAGCTCCGGCGGCGTCTTGTCGAGCGTCGACTTGATCGCCTCGATGATCTGCGTGACCGGCTCGTCGAGCGCACGGCGGATCTCCTCGCTCGTGAGGATCACCGTCTTCGGCAGGCCGGTGAGCATGTCGCGTCCGCGCACCTCCGCCTGCAGCTCTTCCTTCAGGTCCCACGCCGAGCCGATCTCGAGCTTGATCTCCTCGGCGGTCTGCTGGCCGATGAGCAGCTTGTAGTCGCGCTTGATGTGATTGATGATCGCCTCGTCCATCTCGTCGCCGCCGACGCGCAGCGACTGCGAGACGACGATGCCGCCGAGCGAGATCACCGCGACTTCGGTCGTGCCGCCGCCGATGTCGACGATCATGTTCCCCGTCGGCTCCGCGACGGGGAGCCCGGCGCCGATCGCGGCGGCCATCGGCTCCTCGATCAGGTACGCCTGACGTGCACCCGCGGAGAGTGTCGCCTCTTCGACGGCGCGCTTCTCGACGCCGGTGACGCCCGACGGCACGCACACGACGACACGCGGGTGCGCGAAACGATGCTGGTGCACCTTGTGGATGAAGTGGCGCAGCATCTGCTCCGTCACGTCGAAGTCGGCGATGACGCCGTCCTTCAGCGGACGGATCGCCTGAATCGTCCCCGGCGTGCGGCCGAGCATCCGTTTCGCCTCGACGCCGACGGCGTGCACTTCACCCGAGCGCTGGTCGATCGCGACGACCGACGGCTCGCTCAGGACGATGCCGCGACCGCGCACGTAGACGAGCGTGTTTGCGGTTCCGAGGTCAACAGCCATGTCACGGCCGCCAAAGCCTCCAAGCGATGAAAACAGCCCCATGACCGCTCCCGAGTGTAGTGGCTATTGACGAAGCCGTAGGTAAGCCTGGACTGTTTCGTGACGATTCGCGGTCTACCTTCACGGCATGAACAGCGTTTCGCTCGTCGGGAACCTCGCCACCGAGGTGGAGCTCAGACAGGTGGGCGAGAAGAAGGTCGCGAGCTTCCTGCTCGCAGTCGGCCGGTCGGGCCGGGACACGGGCGCCGATTTCGTCTGGATCTCCGCGTGGGAGCGCCAGGCGGAGCTCTGCGCCGAGTATCTGAGCAAGGGAAATCGCATTGCCGTCGAGGGCCGGTTGAAATCGCGGACGTGGGAGCAGGACGGCCGCCGCCGCGACGCGATCGAGATCGTCGGGCGCCGCATCGACTTCCTCGGCGGCCCGAAGAACGAGGACGGCCTCGCGGAGGTGATGCCGTTCGAGCCGGCGGCCGTTTAACCGGCGAGGGTGCCGAGCCAGCGCTCGGTCGCCGCCGGCGACGTCAACCGGACGACGCGGGGCATCCGGGAGTCGACGGCCCACGCGCGCATGCGCACGCGCTTGCGGTCGAACGACCGGAAGTGCCAGAGGATGATCGAGTCCCACGAGAACACGTGGCGGAGCGACTCGCGGTTGCCATTGCACACGGGACGGCCGTCGAGCAGCCGTGCGACGGTGCGGCGCAGGAGACGCGACAGCGAGACCCAACGCGGATAATCGAGCGCGACGATCAGATCGGCCCGCCGGAGCGGCACGTCGAGCCACGCGTGGTACGCGGTGTCGAGGATCCACGCATCGCCTGCGCACACAGCTTCGATGCGGCGGCGCTGCTCGTCGATCGGCACCGGCTGCCAGCCGGGCTCCCACGTCAGCTCGTCGACGGCGTGGAACGGAATTCCCGTACGCGCGGCGATCTCGGCGCCGAGCGTCGTCTTGCCCGAGCCGGTGACGCCGTACAGAAGGATGCGCGTCGCCACCTAGAGATACGGGTTCGGCGCGACCTCGACCTCCCGCCGCGCCGTCACGTCGCGGCGCTCGGGATGATCGAACACGTGTAGGCGATACATGTGCTGCAACCACTCGGCGTGCTTGAACACGCGGGAATAGCTGAGCGAGCGATCGCGGTCGAGCTTCCGGTACTCCTGCTCGTCGTTGAACTCGTCGATCGCGAGCAGCTCGCCTGCGAAATAGGTGTGAGTCTTCTCGTGCACGTCGTCGACGTAGACCGAGACGGCCGGCAGGTAGCAGCGTGCCTCGCCGAGGAACAGGCGCAGCGCATGCTTCGACGAGCTGTAGTAGTCGACGTCGAGGGTCGCGAAGCCGAGCGGCGACTCGGGCGTCAGCGAGCGGACGAAGCCGTCGACGGTGTCCCGCAGGTCGCCGTAGACGAGCCGCGCATTCGCGGGCAGTGCGCGCTGCAGCGCGTCGCGGTCGTGCGGGAACGACCCGGCCGTGTAGAGCTCGGGATGGTCCCGATGGTCGGCCGGCGGCGGCAGCCCGGCGCCGGTATCGAAGCCGACGATGTCGAATGCGATCCCCGTCGTGTCGCTGATCCGTCGAGCGAGGTCGCAGATGTTCAGCAGGCCCGCGCCGCCGCCGACGCCGAGCTCGACGACGGTGACGCGCCGCAGGCCGCGGCCGGACGCCTCGTCGGCGGCGTCGAGCAGCCCGTATGCGTGCTGCTGCCGGACGAGCACGTCGAAGGCGACCTTGGCGCGGGTCGACCCGGCGACTGCGATCCCGAGGGCGACCGCGTTGAGATGAAGCGGCTCCGTCAGCCGCTCGACTGCGATGCGCTTCCAGATGTCGCGGCGACGCAGCAGGCTGCCGAGCAGCGCCATGCGCCGATCGTACTCAGTCCGCGGCGGCCTCCCAGCCGTCGTACGCGCCGCCGTGATGAGACGCAAGCTCCTCCATGCCGCGGCGCGTCGTGCGCACGAGCTGGTGGTCGAGCCGCGTCACCGTCGTCGCTGTGACGAGCCAGGCGTCGCGGACCTCCTCGACCTCCGCGTCCCAGCCGTCGCGCGCGTTGAGCGTGCGCGCGACCGCGTGCGCACCCGGCCCGGCCGGTACGTAGAAATAGTGGCGGCACTCGCGCGGCTGGGCCGGATCGCAACCGAGGCTCGCGAGATGGTCGAGCACACGCACGTCCGCCTCGGCTGGACTTGCGATCCGCTCGACGGCGCGAACCCGCCCCTGGCGCCAGAGCTGCACGCGTACCGCCTACCCAGAGCGTGCGCGCCTAACCCAGGAACTCGCGGACGGCGGCGGCAACGGCGTCGGGACGCTCGCCGATCAGCAGATGGCCGCAGTCGGCGATCGACCGCAGCGGCGCCCGCAGCCTGCGTGCGTACTCCATCCCGTCCTGGAGCGGCACCCAGTTGTCATTCGCACCCCAGAGGCAGAGACAGGGGCAGGTGACGCGCTCGAGGTCGAGCCGCGGGTCGGACGAGACGAGTGCCCGGCCGGCGGTGAGCGTGTCGCGGTTCTGCGGCGGGCCGTCGAGGAAGGCCTTTGCCGCCGCCGCGTCGAGACCGACGGGATCGGCGACCCCCCAGCCGCCGAACAGGACGGTCCGCAGGCGCGGCGACCGCGCCGCCTGCGCGCTCCGCCGCCCGACGACTCGCCCGGGCCGGACGCGGCCGAGCACCGTCAGGGTCACCTCGGCGAGCCGCGTCGACGAGGTGATCCCCGGCGCGGCGGCGAGGACGAGCGCGCTGACGATCTCCGGCCGCCGTGCCGCGGCATGGAGCCCGACGAGCGCGCCGAGCGAGTGGCCGAGCCACGCGGCGGGCACCGCCGCCTCCGTCTCGAGCACGGTCAGGACCGCGTCGGCGAACGGCTCGAGCGTCGTCGCGCCGGCCGCCGGCGTGGAGCCGCCGTGACCCGGCAGGTCGGGCACGATCAGCCGGTAGCTGCCCTCGAGCCGCTCGACGACGGCCTGCCAGTTCCCGGCCCAGCCGCCGAGGCCGTGGACGAGGACGACGGGCGGGCCGTCTCCGGCCGTGAAATAGCGCGTCCCGCCGACCCGTTTGGACTCCATCGGCATCTGGGCATATCCTTAGACGTGATGAAGGCTTCCGTGGGGCGGGCCGAGTGATGCCCGTCAAATCGACAAGAGAGGGTCTCGACTAACCCGTCTGTGCGCTCGGCGCCGGCGGGTTTTTTGCTGCCCGAGGGAAGGAGCAATGCGAATGGCGAATCACCTCACGCCCGAGGAACTGTCCAAGGAACTCGGGATCGACCGGCAAGAGGTGATCCGGGTCTGCGTGCAGGAGGGCGTGCCGATCTACCACGGGAAGATCGACAAGTACCTCTTCCAGGCGCAGCTCCAGGCGCTGGGCGCATTACCCCAGCATCACTAGTTCTTTGGCGCAAGCGTCGGGAATCCGCGCGCGCGGATTCCCGACGCGCGCAAGCGGCGCTACTTCCGCGCAGGCGTCTTGCGACGGGAGCCGCTTCCATCGGAGGCGGCTTTCGTCTTCTTGGCAGTGGGCTTCTTCGCCGTCTGCACCTCGGCGACGCTGCGGCGCAGCGCCTCCATCAGGTCGACGACCGGCGTCTCGGCGACGGGCTCCGGGCGCTTGATCTGCTCGCCGGAGAGCTTCGCGTCGAGCATCGCGCGGAGGTCGCGCCGGTACTCGTTCTCGAAGTCCTCGGGGCTCCACTCGCCGACGAGCGAGTTGATCACCTGCCCGGCGAGCTGTAGCTCCGCATCGCGCACCTCGGTCGTCTCGACGGCCTCCTCGATCTCGGCCTTCGAGCGCACGTCGTCGGCGAAGAAGAGCAGCTCGAGCGCGAGCACATCGCCCTGCGCGCGGATCAGGCAGAGGTTCTCCTTGCCCCAGAGGACGAACTTGCCGACGGCGGCCATCCCCGTCTCCTGCATGGCGCGGAGGAGCAGAACATACGGCCGGCGCGCGGCGTCCGCGGCGGCCGGCGAGAGGTAATAGGTGCGATCGAAGTAGACGGGATCGACGTCCTCGAGATTGACGAAGCGGAGGATCTCGATCGACTGCGAGCGCTGGAGCGCGACCGATTCGAGGTCGGACTCCTCGACGATCACGTACTCGCCCTTGGCGACCTCCCAACCCTTGACGAGCTCGTCGGCCTCCACCTCGCGCTCATGGTGCGGGCACCAACGCTTCTGCTTGATCGGCGTGCCGCACTCGCGGTGCAGGGTGCGGAACGAGACGTCGTCCCGCTGGGTCGCGAGCGCGAGCCCGATCGGGATGTTGACGAGGCCGAAGCTGATCGATCCGTTCCAGATGGTGCGCATGGGACGCAACGAATTCTAGTCGGAACGCCGCATTCCTCTTGGCCTACGATCTGGAACGCATGGTGGCTGCGACGCCGACGATCGGTACCCAGACGATTCCCGCGCTCTGGGAGTACGTGCTGGCGAAGAGCCTGACGACGCCCGCGTACCTCGAAGAGGAGGCCGACGGCTGGCGCGAGGTGTCGTGGTCGGAAGCCGCCGAGCGGGTCGAGGCGCTCGGCAACGCGCTGCTCGCGCGCGGCGTCCGGCCGGGCGACGCCGTCGCCGTGCTCGCGCGCACGCGGCTCGAGTGGCTGCTCCTCGACTGGGCGATCATGTCGATCGGCGCCGTCGTCGTCGGTCTCTATCCGTCGAACACCGCGGGCGAGTGTGCGTACATCCTCGGCCACTCGGAAGCGGTGCTCGCCTTCGCCGAGGACGATGCCCAGTACGAGAAGCTCGCGTCGGCCCGGGACGAGCTGCCGGCGCTTCGCGACGTCCTCCGCTTCGACGAGGTGATCGCATTCGAGGCCGAAGGGCGCGCCGCCGGCGTGACGCGCGATGCGGTCGGCGAGGACGACATCGCGACGCTGATCTATACGTCGGGGACGACCGGGCCGCCGAAGGCGTGCATGCTGACGCACCGCAACCTCGTGACGGCCGCAGCGCGCGCGACGAAGACGACCGGCGCGGACGACGTCGTTCTGCTGTTCCTGCCGATGGCGCACAGCTTCGCGCGCATCGCGCACCAGGGCTCTGCGTTCAACGGCGCCACTGTCGCGCTCGTCGCCGACGTCGCACGCGTCCCGGAGGCACTGCAGCAGACACAGCCGACGTTCTTGCCGGCCGTGCCGCGCGTCTACGAGAAGATCCACGCGAACACGCTCGGCGAGATCGAGCGCGCAGGCGGGATCAAGCGCGCGCTCGGGCGCTGGGCGCTGCGGACCGGCGCTGCCGTCAGCGCAAAGCGCCGCGCCGGCGAGCGCATCTCGCCGCTGCTCGCATTCCAGGAGCGGATTGCCGACCGGCTCGTGTTCGCGAAGGTGAAGGAACGGCTCGGCGGCCGGCTGCGGCTCGGCGTGTCCGGCGCGGCGCCGCTCGGCATCGACGTGCTCGAGTTCTTCAGCTCGCTCGGGATCCTCGTCATCGAGGGCTACGGGCTGACGGAGACGTCGAGCTCGCTGAGCGTCAACGACGAGGACGCGTACAAGCTCGGCACCGTCGGGCGTGCGGTCGAGGGCTGCCAGGTGCGGATCGCAGACGACGGCGAGATCCTCGTCAAGAGCCCGAGCGTGTTCGTCGGCTACTACAAGGATCCCGAGGCGACGGCGGCGGCGTTCACCGAGGACGGCTGGTTCCGCACCGGCGACGTCGGCGAGCTGGACGACGACGGGTTCCTGAAGATCACCGACCGCAAGAAGGACCTGATCATCACCGCGGGCGGCAAGAACATCGCGCCCCAGAACATCGAGAACGCGCTGAAGGCGTCCCGCTTCATCTCGCAGGCGGTCGCGATCGGCGACCGGCGGCCGTACGTCACCGCGCTGATCACGCTCGACCGCGACGAGGTCGACGCGAGCAGCCGCGATCCACAGGAGCTCGTGCAGGAGATCGTCGACGACGTGAACCGCGAGCGTGTGCGGGTCGAGCAGATCAAGAAGTTCGTGATCCTCCCGCGCGACTTCACGCAGGAGGACGGCGAGCTGACGCCGACGCTGAAGCTCCGCCGCCGCGTGGTGCAGGAGCACTTCGCGGGCGAGATCGAGCAGCTCTACACGTGACCGCGGTCTTTCTCGTCGCGTCTGCGTTCCTCGCGAGCGCCGTCGAGTTCGTGGAGGCGCTGACGATCGTGCTCGCCGCGGGCCTGACGCGCGGGTGGCGATCGTCGCTGACCGGTCTCGGCGCCGCGACGCTCGTGCTCGCCGCGGTTGTCGCGTCGCTCGGCCCGACGCTGAAGCTCGTCCCGATCGACGCGCTGCGGCTCGTGGTCGGCGCGCTGCTGCTCGCGTTCGGCCTGCAGTGGCTGCGCAAGGCGATCCTGCGCGCGAGCGGCTACAAGGCGCTGCACGACGAGGACGCGATCTTCGCGCGCGAGGCGGAGGAAGCACGCGCCGCGGGCCGCGATGTGCGGGCCGGCCTCGACTGGTACGGCTTCACGCTCGCGTTCAAGGGCGTGCTGCTCGAGGGCCTCGAGGTGGCGTTCATCGTCATCACCTTCGGGAGCACGCAGGGCAGCCTCGGGCTGGCCGCGCTCGGCGCCGGCATCGCGCTCGTGCTCGTCGCGACCGTCGGCGTGCTCGTCCGAGCGCCGCTCGCGCGCGTCCCGGAGAACACGATGAAGTTCGCCGTCGGCGTGATGTTGACGACGTTCGGGATCTTCTGGGCAACGGAAGGCGTCGGCGCCGACTGGCCGGGCGACGACGCATCGCTGCCCTTCGTGTTGCTCTTCGTCGTGCTCGTCGCGTTCGGCGCGGTGACGCTGCTGCGACGGCGCAGGGTCGCGTTCGCGTGAGGTTCTTCGTCTTCCTCTGGGACTTCGTCGTCGGCGACGACTGGCGCGCCGCGCTCGGCGTCGCGATCGCGATCGGCGCGGCAGCAGCACTCGTGGCGGGCGGCGTCAACGCGTGGTGGCTGATCCCCATCGGAATAGCCGTCGTCCTGGCGCTCTCGCTCCGTCGCGAGACGACAAGAGCGAGCTGAGACCCGCCTCCGAGGCGGCTCAGCCGCCGAGGATCCGGCGGGCGCCGACGTACGTCGCCGAGTACCAGCCGGAGAGCGAGGCGATCTGCACGACCGTACCGCTGTGCGGTGCATGGATGAACTGGCCGCCGCCGATGTAGATGCCGACGTGCCCGAGGCCGTCGAAGAAGACGAGGTCGCCCGGCTGCAGGTCGCTGCGCGACACAGGCACCCCGACGTTCCACTGTGCACCGGTGTAGTGGGGAAGCGAGACGCCGACCTGCGCATAGGCGTACATGACGAGGCCCGAGCAGTCGAAGCCGGATGGGCTCGCTCCGCCCCAGACGTACGGGACGCCGAGGTAGCGCATCGCGACTCCGACGACGCCGCCGTACTGCGACGGCGGCGCGACGGTCGCGTCGGGCGTCGATGCCGTCGCGCCGACTGCGGTGCCCTGCAGTTGCACCGCCGAGGCCGCAGACGCGGCGTTGTAGCGGGCGCGGGCCGCCGCCGCGGAGGCGAGCGCCCGGGCACGGTCGACGGCGATGAGGTGCGCGATCTGACCCTTGATCGACGAGAGCAGCCGCTGCTGCCGGCCGATCTCCGACGCGAGCCGGTTCTTCGCGGCGGCACGCGTCGAGACGAGCGACGCCTGCGCCCGGTGTGCGCGCTGCAGCGCATGCTGATGGCGCGTCACCTGGTGCTTGAAACTGACGACCTCGTTCATGACCGCGAGATCCTGCGACGACACCGACTGCACAGCCTCGATGCGCGTCACGAGATCCGTGATGCTCTTCGCGCCGAGCATGACGCCGAGCGTCGATTGATCGTCGCGTGAGATGTAGATCACCTTCAGGCGCTGCATCAACGCGCTCTGCGAGGCCTTCAGGTTCGCGCGCGCCGCGCGCAGGCCGACCTTGTTGATTGCGAGGCTGTGGTCGATCGCGCGCAACTTGCGCGTCGATGCCTCGTACGCCGTTCGCGCACGCTCGAGGTTGAGATCGAGCCGGTTGATCTGCGCAAGCACGGACTGCGCCTGTGCGCGTTTCGCATCGACGGACGGGTCGCCGACGGCGACCCCGGCTACGACTGCGGCCGCAACGAGAGCGATGATGAAGACAAGCGCCTGACGCATGAACAACGGTTTCACCAGGCGCACCGGAGGGGCCGGTACGTCACAAGTTCAGGAGGCTAGCAGGGGGTTCGGACACCCGCAACCGCGTAATGCCAGCAAAGCTCCTCGATTTTTGGATGCAATCTGTGCGAACCTGTCACGGGACGGACCGCACAAAGTCGCCGATTTGCAGGCGCGACTGTGCTACGGTCCCGCCCTCGTGCGCAGGGTTTCGACGATCGCTGCGGCGCTCTTGTTCGCGCTCGTCTCCGGTGCTACTGCCGCCGGCCCGACGCTCAAATCGCTCGAGTCGCAGCGTCGCGCAGCGGTCCTCGACCTCTACGCACTCGATTCGCGTGTCGGCGCCGCACAGCACCGGTTGTCAACGCTGCAGCAGCAAGCGTCGGTATTGCGTGCGCAGCAGCAGCTCCTGCGACAGCAGTTGAGCGCGACGCGCTTCACGCTGACGACGTCGCAGCAGCAGCTCGCCGAGAATCTGCGCAATCTGTACAAGCGCGGCAACGTCAGCGCACTCGCCGTGATGCTCGGCGCACGGTCGCTCGACGAAGCCGTCACACAGCTCGACGCACTCAACTCCGTCGCGGATCAAAGTCACAAAGTCGTGCTCGTGACGATGCGCGCGCAGACGCGTCTCGGGGCGCTGCGGGCGACGATCGCTGCGCACCGCGCGCGGATCGACGCAGACGTCGCGGCGGCACAGGACATGGTCGACACGTTGACGGCCGCTCGCGCCGCCCGGCTCGCGTTCATCGCGCGGCTGCGTACGGCCGAGCGGGTGAAGGCAGCGGAGATCCGGGCGCTGGAGGCGCGTGTCCACACCGCGCAGGCCAAGGCGGCCGAGCTGACGAGCGCCGCAGCCCCGCAGACGGTCTCGGACCCGCCGCCTGCTGCATCGCCCATTGTGAGCGGCGGACGGACGATCACGGTCAGCTCGACGGGCTATTCCCTTCAAGGTGATACGGCGACGGGCCTGCCGACCGGCTGGGGGGTCGTCGCAGTCGATCCCTCCGTGATCCCGCTCGGGACGAAGCTGACGATCCCGGGCTACGGCGAGGGCGTCGCAGCCGACACCGGGAGCGCGGTGCGCGGGAACGACATCGATCTGTGGTTCCCGACACTTGCGCAGGCACGCGCCTGGGGACGGCGAACAGTCACGATCACCCTGCACTAGAATTCGCCCTCCACGGAGGGGGACTGTTTGAGCGAGATGGCGGAAGCACTCGAGGAGCGGCAGACCGATTCGCTCCGCGTTCTGATCGTCGACGACCACGACCTGTTCCGGACGGGCCTGCGGAACCTGCTCGAGGAACAGGGCGTCGTCATCGTCGGCGAAGCTGCAGGCGGCGCGGAAGCGGTCCGCATCGTCCGCGAGCTCGCTCCCGACGTCGTCGTCATGGACCTGAACATGCCGGGGATGGGCGGGGTCGACGCGACCCGTCACATCACGGGAATCGCGCCGCTGACACGCGTCGTGATGTTGACGATCTCCGACCAGGACAACGACGTGATGGATGCGATCCTCGCGGGGGCGTGCGGCTACCTGCTGAAGGACTCGTCGATCCAGGAGCTGATGGCCGGCATCCGCGCCGCGTCACACGGCGAGTCGTTGATCTCGCCGACGATCGCCGCGAAGGTCCTGCAACGCGTGCGCGCAACGAGCACGCAGCCCGAGATCGCGAACACGATTCGCGCCGAGCTGTCCGACCGCGAGATCGAAGTACTGAAGCTGATCGCGAACGGCAAGGACAACGCGGTGATCGCTGCCGAGCTGCACATCAGCCCCAAGACGGTCAAGAATCACATCTCGAACATCCTGATGAAGCTGCAGATCGACAACCGCATCCAGGCCGCGGTCTACGCGGTTCGCTCCGGGATCGTCTAGCGAGCAGCGGCGCGCAGCGTGCGCGCGCGGTCGGCGAGCGTGCCGAGCACCGAACGGAGCCGCTCTAGCTCGCCGTCGGCGCTCGTCAGCTTCGTGCCGAGCCGGCGGATCTCGGCTGCCTGGTCGGTGCCGGCGTTGCGCGCGACCTCGCCGATCCGCCGCTCCAGCCGCAGCCGCTCCGCCTCGAGCTGAAGCGCCTCCGCGTAGCCCTGCGTGAGGGTGTCCTCGACCGCGGCGAGGCTGGGCTCGCCGTCTTTGAGGAGATCTTCGATCTGCTGAACCATTGGCAAGGCAGCCGATTCCATTGGCTGGGACTCGATTATCGAGCGCGCCGACCGGGTCGGGCATGGGCCGGACGGCTCATCTTCATCGCGGGCGAGGCCTACACTGAAACCGATGCGCGCGCGGGCAGTCCTCGTTGCACTCGCCGCCGCGCTCGTCCTGCCGGCCGTCGCGGACGCAGCAGTCGCCCCGCGCCTCGACCGCGCCCTACATGTCCCGCACGTCAGCCTCGCCTCGACTGGGGCGCTCGCCGTCGATCTGACGACCGGCGAGACGCTCTACTCGCGGAACGAGACGCGCGCACTGCTGCCGGCGTCGAACGAGAAGCTGACCGTCACGTACGCGGCGCTGACGGCGCTCGGGCCCGAGTTCCGCATCGAGACCGACGTGCTGGAGGACTCGGCCGGCAATCTCATCCTCAAGGGGTACGGCGATCCGACGCTGTCGTCGGCGGATCTCACGGCGCTCGCGCGCGAGGTGCGCGCAGCGGGGGTGACGACGGTCACGGGGCGAATCCTCGGCGACGAGTCGTGGTTCGACACGCGCCGGACGGCGGCGGGCTGGAAGGCGGCGTTCTACATCGTCGAGTCGCCGCCGCTGTCGGCGCTGATCGTCGACCGCGGCCGTGTCGGCCGCCACACCTCGCGCGACCCGGCGCTGGCGGCCGCGCAGCTGTTCCGCGCCGCGCTCGTGCGTGCCGGCGTGCGGATCGCCCACGGCGCAGCGCACGGGACCGCGCCCGCCGACGCCGACGTCGTTGCGAGCGTCGACTCGCCGCCGCTCGTCTCGATCGTCCACTGGATGGACACGGTGAGCGACAACTTCGAAGCCGAGATGCTGCTGAAGGAGCTCGGCGCCGTCCAGGCGGGCGTCGGCACGACCGCGGCCGGCGCGGGCGTCGTCACCGGGTTGCTCTCCGAGGCGGGGATCGCGCTCGACGGGGTGCGGATCGTCGACGGCTCGGGCCTTTCGCTCCTCGACCGGCTGACGCCGGCCGCGCTCGTCGGGCTGCTGACCGCGATGTGGAACGACCCGCAGCAGCGGTTCGAGCTGCTGTCGTCGCTCCCGGTCGCGGGCCGCACGGGGACGCTCCACAACCGAATGCGGCGGAGCCCCGCGACCGGGGTCGTGCGCGCGAAGACCGGGACGACGGACAACGCGTCGGCGCTGTCCGGCTTCGTCGGCGACCGCTACGTCTTCTCGATCCTGCAGAACGGGTTCCCGGTCTCGTGGACGTGGGCCCGCCGCGCACAGGACGAGTTCGCAGCAGTTCTAGCTTCGGCCCAATAGCCGCAGCAGCTCGGCTTCGTCGAGCAGCGGCACGTCCGACTTCTGCGCCTTCGTCAGCTTCGACTTGCCCGGCTCCTCGCCGACGATCAGGCCCGTCGTCTTGCCGGACACCGAGTTCGCGACCTTCGCGCCGCGCTCCTCGAGGAGCGCAGCGGCTTCCTCGCGGGTGAACGACTCGAGCGTGCCGGTGATCACGTACGTCTTGCCGCTCAGCGGCCCCTCGACCGGTCGCTCTTCGTCGCCTGTCTCGAAGCGGAGCCCGAGCTCGCGCAGCTCGGCAACGAGCGCACGATTCTCGTCCTCGCGGAACCACTCCGCGATCGCCTCGGCGCGCTCCGGACCGATCCCCTCGCACTCGACGAGCTCCTCCTGCGTCGCGTCCATCAGTGCATCGACGTTGCCAAAGTGCAGCGCAAGGTTGCGCGCCGTGATCCATCCGACGTCCGGGATGTTCAGCCCGAACAGCACGCGGAAGAACGGGATCTGCTTCGACGCCTGAATCGACGCGATCGCACTCGTCGCGCTGATCTCGCCGAACCCCTCGAGGCCCAGCAGCTGCTCCGCGGTCAGCCGGTACAGCTCGGGAATCGAACGCACCATCTCCTCCTGCCACAGCCGCCAGACGGTCTGCTCGCCGACGCCGTCGATGTCGGCCGCCGCCATCACCCAGTTGTTCAGCGTCTCGAGCCCGCGCGACGGGCAGGCGCGGTTCGGGCAGCGGTGCATCGCCTCGCCCTCGGGCTTCACGACCTCCGCGTCGCAGAGCGGGCAGTGCACCGGCATCGCGAACGGCCTGGTCCCCTTCCGGTGCTTGCCGGCGGGCCCCACGACCTGCGGGATCACATCCCCCGCACGCTGGACGATCACGTCGTCGCCCTCGCGGATCTCCTTGCGGTTGATGTCTTCCTCGTTGTGGAGCGTCGCGCGCGAGATCGTGACGCCGCCGACGACGACGGGCTCGAGCACGGCCCACGGATTGAGCGCACCGGTGCGGCCGACGCGAATGCGGATCTCGTTCAGCCGCGTCACCGCGGTCATCGGCGCCCATTTGAACGCACGCGCCCACCGCGGCCGCTGGTGCAGCGCGCCGAGCCGCTCCTGCTGCGTGTACGAGTCGACCTTGACGACGATGCCGTCGATCTCGTAGTCGAGCTCCGCGCGGCGGAGCTCCCACTCGCGCACGAGCTCCGCCACCTCGTCGATCGACTCGAGCCTGCGGGCGAACGGGTTCGTCGGGAAGCCGCGGTCGCGGAGCCACTGCAACGTCTCCCAGTGCGTCGCGAGCGCGAGTCCGTCGCGCGCGCCGACGCCGTACACCCAGATCGAAAGGGGCCGCGCCGCGGTGATCGACGAATCCTTCTGCCGCAGCGAGCCGGCCGCCGCATTGCGCGGGTTCGGCCACGTCGGCTTGCCCTCAGCCGCGAGCGCCTCGTTCGCGGCGCGAAACCCCTCGAGCGGCATGTACACCTCGCCCCGCACCTCGAGGAGCGCCGGCGCCTCACCACCGCGCATCTGCAGCGGGATCGCCTTGATCGTGCGGAGGTTCGGCGTCACGTCCTCACCCTGGACGCCGTCGCCGCGCGTCGCGCCGCGGGTGAAGACGCCGTTCTCGTAGGTCAGGTTGATCGCCGAGCCGTCGATCTTCGGCTCGACGACATACGCGACGCCGTCGTCCGTCCCGAGCCGCTTGCGGATGTCACCCTCCCACTTCGCGAGCGCCTCGTCGGTCGTCACCTTCTCGAGCGACCCCATCGGCAGGAGGTGCTGCACCTTGCGGAACTTGTCAGAGAGCGGCGCGCCGACGCGCTGCGTCGGCGAGTCGGGCGTCACGAGCTCGGGGTGCTGCTCCTCGAGCCGCTTCAGCTCGTCGTACAGCGCGTCGTACGCGGCGTCGTCGATCACCGGGACGTCATCGACGTAGTACGCGATCGACGCGCCGTTCAGCGTCTCGCGGAGCTCCCTCGCGCGCTCAGAGGGATTCATACAGCTCGTCGGCGGTGTCGACGATCGCCGCCGGCTCCTCCGCCGCGAGCTTCTCGCGGTCGTGGATCCGGCCCCAGGTGACGGCGACCGAATACATGTGCGCCGCCTTCGCAGCGCGGATATCGAACGGCGAGTCGCCGACATACGCGCAGTCGGCGGCCGAGACGCCGAGCCGGCGCGCCGCCTCGAGCAGCGGTTGCGGATCCGGCTTGTGCCGCTCCGTCTCGTCGCCGCCGACGACGGTCTCGAAGAGGTGGCCGACGCGCAGGCGCGCGAACGCGAGCTCGACGGTCGAGCGCCGCTTCGCAGTGACGACGCCGAGTCGTACGCCTTCCTCGTGCAGCCGGACGATCACGTCCTCCATCCCCTCGCAGGCCTCGAGGTCGTCGTGGAGCGGCTCGTTGTGGGCGCGATACACACGGACGAGCTCGTCCACACGGTCGGGCGCGAATGCGGCCATCTGCGCCTCGAGCCCGGGGCCGCCGACGGCCTTCATCAGCTCGACGTCCTCGGCCTCGATCCCGAGCACCTGCCGCGTTGCATGGCGCATCGACGCGAGGATGATCGCTCCCGAATCGACGACGGTGCCGTCGAGATCGAAGAGCACGACGGGGAAGCGCGCCACGGAGGCCATCGTAACGACGGCCTCCGCGGACGCTTCTGCCGCTACTTGCAGCCGCTGAACTTGAACGACCCGATGCGGGTCGCCCACGTTCCGATCACGGCGAGGTCGGTCTCCAGATACTCGTTCGTGTACCAGAACGTGCACTGGTCGGCCGGGTCGACGCTGAGCTCGCTGTAGTCGCCCCAGCGTCCCTCGACCTCGGTCTGCGGGCCGGTACCCGTGAAGATCAACTGCTCCGCCTGCGTCATCTTGCCGAGCGGGTCGGCAGGCCCGCGGCCGGTGTAGCGCAGCGACGGATAGTCGTTGATGCCCGAGGCACTGAACCCGAGCGCGATGTCGCCCTTCTTGTCCATCGCGATGCTGCCCATCCAGCGCGACAGCGGGTTCGTGAGCGGATCGTCGGGCCCGTACGTGCCCTGCTGGTAGATGCTCGCATTGCCGGCCGGGTCGCGCAGCTCGTACCAGCGGATGCCGAGCCGGTCGTCGACCTTGACGGTGTGGTTGAGCACGAGCGACTCGTGGTCGCCGAAGTTCCGGTACGCGAGCCGGAACATCAGGCGGTCGCCCAGAGCGTCGAGCCCCTGCGGCCCGCCCTTCTGCAAGGCACAGTCGCCGTAGCCGTACACGCACTGCGGGCGGACGAACGGCGCGAGCGGGATGACGGTGTTCGGCTGGCCGTTGTTCCCGAACGTCGACGCGGACGGGTTGCTCCAGTCGGCGTGGAACTTCCAGAGGCGGAGGTCGAAGCCGGGATCGGTGCCCGTGGGCGGGACGCCGCTCGGATCGTCGACCTCGGCGAACACGTTCGGCTCACCTGCGGGCGGCTGGCGCGAGCCGTCGGCGCTCGCCGGCAGCTGGCCGATGTACTGGCCGCCGACCGGGTTCGCGGCCGACTCGTCGAACCAGACGTACCGTGCGGGCTGGCCCGCGAGCATCGCGCTGCGCTCGAAGACGATCGCGGCGGCGCCGGCCGACGTCTCCTGGCCGGCGGGGAACTCGTTCGCCGACATGTAGTACCCGTCCGGCCAGATGCCGAAGTGCGGGTAGTCGAGGAACATGTCGGGGCCCCAGTCGAACTCGTACAGGTTGTACGTGCCGGTCGCATCGCCCGTCGTCGAGATGGCGATGCACTCCGCGTAGGACTCGCCGGCGGCAGGCTGCGCGACGAACTCCGAGATCAGCCAGCGACCGGCGTACTGGTCGTACAGCGCGACGGGGTCGCCGTCGTTGTGCACGGCGCACTCGCTACTCGTCCCCGACCAGAGCGCGTCGATCGGCGTGGCATGGCGCAGCGCCTGACCGGTCGCCTTCGAGTAGACGGCGAAGTCGGAATTGACGGTCTGCACGTACTGCGTCGGGCCGACGGCGCCGTTCGTGTCGGGCGGCAGGCAGCCGCAGCTGCTCGGGTCGGTGCACGGCTGTCCGCCCGGCAGGCAGATACCGTCGAAGTTGGTGAGGGCCTGCGTCAGGGTGCCGGTGCCCTTGCCGTGCTGGACGACCGGGTCCTTCGCGTTCGACGCCGAGCCCTGCGCGGCGACGAGGTTCTCGTGGTCGCGCGGATTCACCGACGTGACGACCGGCACCTGCGGCAGCGGCAGGTTCGCGACGGCGTCGGAGACGCCGAGGAACTTGCCCGAGCCGACCTTCGGCGCCGTCGTCGCGGCTGCGAACGCGGCGAGTGCGTGCGCCTTGCGCGCCGCGCTGACGTCGTGGCCTGCGTCCGCATCGGCCGCCTCGCTGACGATGCCGTGCGCGTCCGCGTCGCGGTTCGTCTGCGCGGCCTCCCGCGCGCCGCCCACGGTGAGCGCGAGTACGGCCGCGACGGCGCCGAGGAGCGCGAGCACGAGCGCGACCCTCCAAGTTCTGCGTGACATTCATCCTCCCGACGATTTGGTGAACCGACGGGAGGGTTTTCCTCGTTGCAAGAGGATCGAATCCCGATTGAATATTCAGTCAATATGCGACGGAAACGAGATAGAGCCCGTGCGGCGGCGCGGTCGCACCGGCGTCGCTGCGATGGGCGCCGTCGAGCAGCCCCGCCACGTCGACGCCGTCGACCATCGTCCCGACGAGCGTGCGCACCATGTGCCGCAGGAAGCTGTCGGCGGTGATCTCGAGGTCGAGATGCTCGTCCCGCCGGACCCACGTGGCCGACTCGACGACGCGGACGAACACGTCGTGCTGCGTCTCGGTCGGCGTGAAGGCGCGGAAGTCGTGCTCGCCGCGCAGCAGTTGCGCCTGCGCGTTCAGCCGCTCGTCGTCGAGCGGCTGCGGGCGCCACCAGCTGCGGCCGACCTCGAACGGCGACGGCGCTCGGCGGGTGAAGATCCGGTAGCGATAGCTGCGGGCGCGCGCCGAGAAGCGGGCGTGAAAGCCGGGATCGACCGGCTCGGCGGAGACGACCGAGACGGCGTCGGGCAGTCGGGGATTGAGCGCCGCCGCGACGCGCTCGGCCGCCGGCCCACCCTCGACGTCGACCGAGACGACGTTGGCGAGCGCATGGACGCCGGCGTCCGTCCGGCCGGCGACGGCAAAGGCGTCGTAGCGGTCGAACGTCGCCGCGAGCGCGGCCCGCATCGCCGCCTCGACGGTCGGCAGACCCGGCTGCGCAGCCCAGCCGTGAAACGGTGTGCCGTCGTACTCGACGGTTAGCTTCAGGCGCACGTCAGGCGCCCCTGACCTCGTTTGTCAGGCGTGCCTGATGCTCTAAGAACTTGCACTTCGACTGATATACTCTAACTGGTGGCCGACGAGCACATCTTCCTCCTGCAGCGGATCCAGCCGATGATGGTCGGGTTGATCGACGGGTCGCTGTCGACGCTCGCGCCGATCTTCGCAGTCGCGCTCGCGTCGCACGACACGCGGTACGCCTTCATCGCCGGCCTCGCGACCTCGCTCGGCGCCGCGATCTCGATGGGCTTCAGCGAGGCGCTGTCGGACACCGGCGAGCTGACCGGCCGCGGCTCCCCGGTCGTACGCGGCTCGATCACGGGCAGCGGCACGTTCCTCGGCGGCATCCTCCACTCGCTGCCGTTTCTCATCCCGAACTACCACGCTGCGCTCTTCTTCGCAATCGGCGTCGTCGGGCTCGAGCTGCTGACGCTCGCCTGGCTGCGCTGGCGATTCTTCGAGGACACGTTCGTGCGCGCGCTCGGCATCGTCACGTTCGCAGGCATCGTGATCGCCGCCGTCAGCGCAGGCCTGGGCAGCATTCTCGGAACGCCCGGCGGGGGCTAGACCGGTCTTCACGCCGCGAGCTAAGCCGCGCAGCGGCTTAGCGAGCGACCGACCAGGACGCGCCTGCGCGAAGCGCACGCGCGTCCGCAAGACGAGTGTTGCTGTACGGAGCGCGCCGAAGACCGCGCTCTTCGGCGCGCGGAGTTCCTCAGCCGCGATTTCGATCCGCAGGATCGAAATCGACCAACTCGAGATACACCATCTCGGCTGCGTCGCCCTGGCGCTGCCCGAGCTTGACGATCCGGGAATAGCCGCCCGGCCGCTCGGCCATGCGCGGTGCGACGTCGGCGAACAGCTTGTGCACGACCTCCTGCGAGCGAAGCTCGCTGAGCGCCTGCCGGCGCGCGTGCAGATCGCCGCGGCGCGCCAGCGTGATCATCTTCTCCGCGTACGGCTTGACGGCCTTCGCCTTCGCCTCGGTCGTGCGGATGCGGCCGTGCTCGAACAGCGAGCACGCGAGGTTCGCGTACAGCGCCTTGCGATGCGCCGAATCGCGACCGAGCTTCTTGCCTGACCTCGCATGCCTCACGGTTACTCCGTAACGGCGGAGAAGCTGCCGCCGTTGTCGCCGCGGAGGGTGAGGCCGTGCTGCTGCAGGGTCTCCTTGACCTCCTCGATCGACTTCTTGCCGAAGTTCGGGATCGCGGCGAGCTCGTTCTCCGTCTTCATGACGAGGTCGCCGATCGTCTCGATGCCCACGCGCTTCAGGCAGTTGTACGAGCGGACGCCGAGCTCGAGCTCCTCGATCGGGAAGTTCTCCATCCCATGCGCGAGCGCGGTCTCGGGTGTCGCGCCGTCCCCGGCCACGCCCGCCGCCGTCTCGCCGAAGCCCTCGATCTTCTCGATGTCCGTGAAGATCGCGAGCTGGCGGATCAGGATCTCCGCCGCCTCGGCGAGCGAGTCCTTCGGATCGACCGAGCCGTCGGTCGTGATGTCGAGCGTCAGCTTGTCGTAGTCGGTGCGCTGACCGACGCGCGCGCTCTCGACCTGGTACGACACGCGCCGCACGGGCGAGAAGATCGAGTCGATCGGAATGACGCCGATCGTGTGCTGCGGCCCGCGGTTCATCTCGGCGGGCGAGTAGCCGCGGCCGCGGCCGATCGTCAGCGTCATCTCGAGCCGGCCGCGATCGGAGAGGTTCGCGATCTCGAGCTCCGGGTTGAGGATCTCGAGCTCCGCGGGCGCCTCGATGTCCGCCGCGGTGACGGTGCCGGCGCCCTTCTTCGCGATGTGTACCTCGACCTCGGGCGAATCGCCGTGCAGTCGTGAGACGAGGTTCTTCAGGTTGAGGACGATGTCGGTCACGTCCTCGCGGATGCCGGGCAGCGTCGTGAACTCGTGCGCCGTGCCCTCGACCTTGACCGAGGTGACCGCGGCGCCCTCCAGCGAGGAGAGCAGCACGCGGCGCAGCGAGTTGCCGAACGTGTGGCCGAAGCCGCGGTCGAGCGGCTCGATCACGAAGACCCCGCGATGCTCGTCCACTTCCTCGTGGACGATCCTCGGGATCTGGAAAGTCATCTCACGTGTCGCCAAAGAGGTTCTTCCTTCCTGTTACTTCGAGTAGAGCTCGACGATGAGCTGTTCCTGGACGGGTGTGTCGATCTCCGCGCGCTCCGGCTGCTTCAGCACCTTGCCGGTGAGACCGTCGTGATCGGCCTGCAGCCACGGCGCAACGGTCGACACGAGATCGGTGGCGTCGCGAATCACCTGCGCCGCAGACGAGTTCGGCGCGACGGTCACGATGTCGTCGGGGCGGACCTGGTAGCTCGGGATGTTGACGCGGCGGCCGTTCACGTGGAAGTGGCCGTGACGCACGAGCTGGCGCGCCTGCGCGCGCGACGCCGCGAAGCCGAGGCGGTAGACGACGTTGTCGAGCCGCGTCTCGAGCATGCGGAGGAGCTCCTCGCCGGTGACCCCCGAGCGACGTGATGCCTTCTCGTAGTAGCCGCGGAACTGCTTCTCGAGCAGCCCGTAGTACCGGCGCGCCTTCTGCTTCTCGCGCAGCTGGAGCAGGTACTCGCTCTGCTTGATGCGGCCGCGGCCGTGCTCACCCGGCGGATACGAGCGGCGCTCGATCGCGCACTTCTCCGTCAGGCAGCGCTCCCCCTTGAGGAAGAGCTTCATGCCCTCGCGCCGACAGACGCGGCACTTCGCTCCGAGATCTCTTGCCAACTAGACCCTTCTCCTCTTCCGCGGCCGCACGCCGTTGTGCGCCTGCGGCGTCACGTCCTTGACGCTGATGATCTCGAGGCCCGCCGCCTGCAGCGAGCGGATCGCCGTCTCGCGGCCGGAGCCCGGCCCCTTGACGAATACCTCGACCTTCTGAAGACCGTGCTCCATGCCCTTGCGTGCGCACGCGTCGGCGGTCACCTGGGCGGCGAACGGCGTCGACTTGCGCGAGCCCTTGAAGCCGGCGGAGCCGGCGGACTCCCACGCGATCACGTTCCCTTCGCGGTCCGTGAGCGCGACGATCGTGTTGTTGAAGCTCGTCTTGATGTGCGCCTGGCCGATCGCGATGTTCTTCCGCGCCTTGCGCCGTGTACGACCCCGCGCAGCGGGTGCTCTGCGAGCGGTGGCCACGCTACTTCGCCTTCTTGCCGCGGCCGACGGTCTTCTTCGGCCCCTTGCGGGTCCGGGCGTTCGTCTTCGTCCGCTGCCCGTTCGTCGGCAGGCCGCGGCGGTGGCGGATGCCCCGGTAGGCGCCGATCTCCGAGAGCCGCTTGATCGCCTGTGTGCGCTCGCGCCGCAGGTCGCCCTCGACCTCGAGCTCGCCGTCGATGTAGGTGCGGAGCTTCGTCACCTCGTCGTCGGTGAGGTCGCGGATCTTCGTGTCGGGCGACAGGCCGAGCTCGGCTGCGATCTTGCGCGCCGTCGGCTGGCCGATGCCGTAGATGTAAGTCAGCCCGATCTCGAGCCGCTTCTGGTTCGGGAGGTTCACTCCGGCGATACGTGCCACGCGGTTAGCCCTGCCTTTGCTTGTGCCGAGGGTTGGTACAGATGACCATGGTCGTGCCGTGCCGCTTGATGACGCGGCAGCGCTCGCACATGGGCTTGACGGACGGACGGACTTTCATCTGGTTACCTGTGCCGATAGGTGATTCGACCGCGGTTCAGGTCGTACGGGCTCAGCTCCACCTTGACCTTGTCCCCCGGCAGGATGCGGATGTAGTGCTTGCGCATCTTGCCGGAGATGGTCGCGAGAACCGAGTGGCCCGATTCCAGCTGCACCCGAAACATCGTGCTCGGGAGCGCTTCGACCACTTCTCCTTCAACCTCGATCTTCTCTTCCTTGGTCGGCATCGCCCTTTCTCGCGGGACGTCGTGAGAGGATTCGCGCGCATGGCAAAGCCGGTCGCGAAGGACGGTCATCGTAGCAGAGCGGCTCCGGCTCGAGTCAGGATTCTGGGGCCTTCGGCGGTGATCGCGACCGTGTGCTCGAAGTGCGCCGCGAGCGACTCGTCGACGGACGAGATCGACCAGTCGTCGTCGTGCACGTAGACCTCGGGACGGCCGGCGGTGATCATCGGCTCGATCGCGAGCGTCATCCCCTCCTGGAGCAGCGGCCCGCGGCCGGGCGGCCCGTAGTTCGGGATCTGCGGGTCCTCGTGGTAGTGCCGGCCGACGCCGTGGCCGACGAGCGAGCGGACGACCGAGAAGCCGGCGCCCTCGACGACGGTCTGCACGGCGTGCGAGATGTCCGACAGCCGGTTGCCGGGCTGCGCCTGCTCGATCCCTGCCGCGAGCGCCTCCTGGCAGACGTCGAGGAGCCGCTGCGCCTCGTCCGAGATCTCACCGACCGGGACCGTGACGGCGCTGTCCGCGATCAACCCGTCGAGCGTCACGCCGAGGTCGACCGAGATGAGGTCTCCCTCGCGCGCGCGGTACGCGCTCGGAATGCCGTGGACGATCATCGAGTTCGGCGAGATGCAGAGCGCGTTCGGGAATCCCTTGTAGCCCTTCGACGTCGGGACGCCGCCCTTCGACGCGATGTGCTCGTCGGCGATGCGGTCGAGCTCGAGCATCGTCATCCCCGGCTCCAGTGCCTCCGCACACAGCTGCAGCGTCTCGTGCACGAGCTCGCCGGCCCGCGCCATCCCCTCGATCTCGGCCTGCGACTTGCGGATGATCACGCGACCCGGCGCTCCACCTGATCGAGCGCGGCGGAGATCTCCGCCCACACCTCCTCGATCGTCCGCTCGGCATGGATCTTCACGAGCTTGCCGGTCGCAAGGTAGTGGTCGACGAGCGGCTCGGTCTGCTCGTGGTAGGTGGCGAGCCGGCGCTCGATCACCTCGGACGTGTCGTCGGCGCGGCCCTCGAGCCGTGCGCGCTCGAGGAGACGCTCGCGAGCAACCGAGTCGTCGAGCTCGAGCAGCAGGATGATCGACAGCGGCCGCTCGATCTCCTCGAGCATCGCGTCGAGCGCGTCCGCCTGCGCGAGATTGCGCGGATAGCCGTCGAGCACGAAGCCGGCGTCGGCCGCCTCGATCTCGCCGCGGACGATCGGGATGGTGATCTCGTCGGGCACGAGCCGGCCGGAAGCGAGCAACGGCTCGACGACCTTGCCGAGCTCGGTCCCGCGCGCGATGTGCGAGCGGTAGAGATCACCCGTCGCGAGATGCGGGATCTCGTACTCCTCGGAGATCCGCTTCGCCTGCGTCCCCTTGCCGGCACCCTGCGGGCCGAAGATCAGGACGTTCATCCTTAGCGCAAGAAGCCTTCGTAGTGGCGCATCATCATCTGCGACTCCATCTGCCGCATCGTGTCGAGCGCGACGCCGACGACGATCAGCACCGAGGTGCCGCCGAGCGCGCGACTCGTGTTCTGCGAGAAATGGAAGTACTTGATGAACAGCGACGGCGCCACCGCGATGATCGCCAGGAAGAGCGAGCCCGGCAGCGTCAGCCGCTGCAGGACGCGATCGAGATACGCCGCGGTCGGCGGCCCCGGACGGATGCCGGGGATGTAGCCGCCGTACTTGCGCAGGTTGTCGGCCTGGTCGACCGGATTGAACTGCACCGACGTGTAGAAGTAGGTGAAGATCACGATCAGCCCGCCCTCGATCAGCAGATAGAGAAGGCTCGTCGGCTGGAAGTTGCGGTTCGTGAACGCCGTCCAGCTCGGGACGAACTCCGCGACCGTCGGCGGCAGCGCCATGATCGCCGCCGCAAAGATGACCGGGATGACGCCGGCCATGTTCACGCGCAGCGGCATGTACGTCGAGCCGCCGGTCGTCTGCCGGTTGCCGAGCTGGCGCCGCGCGTACTGCACCGGAATGCGGCGCTGCCCCTCCTGGACGAAGACGACGGCGACGACGACGCCGATCGCGATGATCGGGAAGAACAGCCGCTCGAGCGTGCCGCCGTTGACCCAGGCACTGATCCCCGACGGTGCGTAGGCGAGGATCGACGCGAAGATGAGCAGCGAGATGCCGTTGCCGATGCCGCGCTTCGTGATCTGCTCGCCGATCCACATCAGCAGCGTGCAGCCTGCGGTGAGCGTGACGATGATCAGCACGAGCTTGCCGGCGTTCACGTCCGGCAGTGCGTTCTGCCGCTTGAAGAGGAACGCGTAGCCCGTCGCCTGCATCGCGGAGAGGGCGACGGTGAGGTAGCGCGTGTACTGGTTGATCTTGGCGTAGCCGGCCTCGCCTTCCTTCTGCAGACGCTCGAGCGTCGGGATGACGACGGTCATCAGCTGGAGGATGATCGACGCCGTGACGTACGGCATGATCCCGAGCGCAAATATCGAGAACCGGGAGAGGGCTGAACCAGAAAAGAGGTTCAGGAGCGTCAGGATGCCGCCGCCGCTGAACAGCGACTGCAGGGCGTTCTGGTCGACGCCCGGCGCCGGGATCCACGAACCGAGGCGATAGACCGCGAGCATCGCCGCGGTGAAGAGCACGCGGCGCCGAAGCTCGGGGACGCGCCAGGCGTTGGCGAGCCACGAGAGCACGGCCTACTCCTCCTCGGCGGAAGCTTCTTCGGTCGCCTCGGTGGTCTCGTCGTCGGCCGCTGCGGGCTTGGCCGCGTGCTTGCGCGCCTTCTTCTGCTTCGGCTCGCGGAGCAGCTCGACGGTGCCGCCGGCCGCCTCGATCTTCTCGCGCGCGGTCGCGGAGATCGCGTGCACGCGGACGGTCAGCTTCTTCGAGACGTCGCCGTCGCCGAGCAGCTTCACGTCGGTCTTCGTGTTCTTGATCAGGCCGACCTGGACGAGCGACTCCGGCGTCACCTCGGCGCCCGCGTCGAAGCGGTCGAGGTCGCGCAGGTTGACCGGCACCGTGTACGTGCGGAACGGGCCGATCGGCATCGCGTCCTTCGACGTCGCGCCCCGCAGCTTGCCGAGGCGCATCTGGATCGGCATCTGGCCGCCCGCAAAGCCGGCGCGCATCTTGTGCGAGCCCGCGCGGGATTTCTGACCCTTGATGCCGCGGCCGGAGTAGCGGCCCTTGCCGGAGCCGAGGCCGCGACCGACCCGCTTGCGGTCCTCGCGCTCCTGCGCCGGCTGGAGATTGGACAGGTTGAGCTGCTTCTCGGGCATGCGTTACGCCTCCTCGACCTTCACGAGATGGCGGACCTTGCGCAGCATCCCCTGCAGGACTGCGGTGTCCTCCTGCTCGACGGTGCGGCCGATCTTCGTCAGGCCGAGCGCGCGCAGCGTGCCGCGGTGGCGCTCGCTCTGACCGATCTTGCTCCGGATCTGGGTGATGCGCACCTTGGCCACTACGCGTCGTCCTTCTTCTTGCGGCCGCGGACGCGCTTGACGACGCCCTTCGCCGCGTCGGCGACGTCGGAGGCGGCTTCCTTCGCCGCCTCGGTAACGCCTTCTTCCTTCGCCGTCTCGGCGACGTCCTTGGCGGCGTCGGTCACCGCGGCGGCGACCGGCGCGGCGGCCTCCACGACGGTCTCGACGATTGTCTTCTGCTCCTCAGCAGGCGCCGGAGTGCTCTCCGGCTCGACGGCAGCTGCAGGTGCGGCGCTCTTCTTCGGAGCGCGCTTCGCCGGCTTCGTCTCGGCTTCGGGCGTCGCCTCGGCGCCGCCGCGCGCGGGCGCCGGCGCCGACGTGCTCTCCGGCGTCGCGGCGAGAACGGCCACGGCGGCGGCCGCTTCCTCAGCCTCGGCCTGACGCGCACGCGACGGCAGCGGCAGCACCTCGCTGATCTGCTTGCCGCGGATCTGCGCGACGTCCTCCGGACGGCGCAGCCCCTTCAGCGCGGCGACGGTCGCCTTCGCCATGTTGATCGGGTTCGTCGTGCCGAGCGACTTCGCGAGCACGTTCCGGACGCCGCCGAGCTCGAGCACGGCACGGACACCGCCGCCGGCGATGACGCCGGTTCCCTCGGATGCCGGCCGGAGCATCACGCGCGCAGCATCGAAGTTGCCGGTCACCTCGTGGGTGATCGTCGAGCCGTGCTTCGGAACGGTGAAGAGGTTCTTCTTCGCGTCCTCGACGGCCTTCGTGATCGCAAGCGGGACCTCGCGCGCCTTGCCGTACCCGACGCCGACGCGGTCGACCTCGTCGCCGACGACGACGAGCGCGGTGAACGAGAACCGCCGGCCGCCCTTGACGACCTTCGCGACGCGGTTGATCTCGACCACGCGCTCCTTGAGCTCGCGCGTCTCCTGGTAATCCGTTGCCATCAGAAGCTGAGTCCTCCCTCGCGCGCGCCGTCGGCGAGCGCCTTCACGCGGCCGTGGTACAGGTAGCCCGCGCGGTCGAAGACGCACGCGTCGATCCCGGCCTGCTTGGCGTTCTTCGCGAGCAGCTTGCCGACCTCGGCCGCCTGCTCGCTCTTGTCGCCCTTGAACGATGCCTTGAGCGCGATCCACGACGCGGACGCGAGCGTGCGCCCGTTCAGGTCGTCGACGAGCTGCGCGGAGATGCCGCGGTTCGAGCGCGACACGACGAGGCGCGGGCGCTCGGCGCTGCCCTGCACCTTGCCGCGGACGCGGCGGTGGCGGCGCTTGCGCGCCTCGAGGACGGTCAGGCTAGGCACGCTTGCCGACCTTCCTGCGCACGTACTCGCCCTCGTAGCGGATGCCCTTGCCCTTGTACGGTTCGGGCGGGCGCACCTTGCGGATCTCTGCCGCGGTCTGGCCGACCTGCTGCTTGTCGGTTCCCTTGACGATGATCTGCGTCGGCGCGGGCACTTCGAAGGTGATGCCCGTTCGCGGCTTCACCGTCACCGGATGCGAATAGCCGACCTGGAGCTCGAGGTCCGTGCCCTTGAGCGCGGCTCGGTAGCCGACGCCCTGGATCTCCAGGCGCTTCTCGAAGCCCTTGGTCACGCCCTCGACCATGTTCGCGATCAGCGTCCGCGTCAGACCGTGCAGCGCGCGATCCTCGCCGCGCTCGGTCGGGCGCGCCACCGTCACGGCGCCGTCGTCCTGCGCGATCTCCATCCGCTGGGGCACGGCCTGCTGCAGCGAGCCGAGCGGGCCCGTCACCGCGACGCGGCCAGGCTCCACCGTCACCGTGACGCCGGCGGGGACTTCGATCGGTCTCTTTCCAATACGGCTCATGTGCTCACCAGATGAAGGCCACGACTTCCCCGCCGATGCCGCGCTCCTGCGCGGTGCGGCTGGTGACGAGACCCGATGACGTGGACAGGATCGCGACGCCCATCCCGCCCAGCACGCGCGGGAGACGATCCTTCCGCGCGTAGACCCGCCGTCCGGGCTTGGAGACGCGCTTCAGGCCGCTGATCACCCGCTCGCGGTTCCGCCCGAACTTGAGGTCGATGACCAGGGTATCGAAGGACTCGCCCTTCTCCACCCGGTAGTCGCGGATGTAGCCCTCCTCCTTGAGGAGGCGCGCGATCTCGACCTTCATCTTCGAGGACGGCATCGCGACGCGGTCGTGCAGCGCCTTGTTGGCGTTGCGGATGCGCGCGAGCATGTCTGCGATCGGATCGGTCAGCATCGGGTTACCAGCTCGACTTGGTCATGCCCGGGATCGCACCCTGATGCGCGAGCTCGCGCAGGCAGATGCGGCACAGGCCGAATTTCTTGAACACGGCGCGCGGACGGCCACACCGGTTGCACCGGGTGTAGTTGCGCACCTTGAACTTCTGCGGACGCCGCTGCTTCACGACGAGCGATGTCTTCGCCACTTACTGATCCCTCCTGTCGCCGTCGCCGCTGAACGGCAGCCCAAGGGCCCGCAGCAGCGCACGCGCGTGGTCGTCGGTCTCGGCGGTCGTCGTGATCGTGACGTCGAGACCACGGACCTGCTGGATGTCGTCGTAGTTGATCTCCGGGAAGATGATCTGCTCGCGCACGCCGAGCGAGTAGTTGCCGCGCCCGTCGAACGAACCGGGGTTGAGGCCGCGGAAGTCGCGGATGCGCGGCAGCGCGATCGAGATCAGCCGGTCGAGGAACTCGTACATCCGGGCGCCCCGCAGCGTCACCTTCGCGCCGATCGACATGCCCTCGCGGATCTTGAACTGCGCGATCGACTTCCGCGCCTTGCGCACCTGCGCGCGCTGGCCGGCGATCACCGTCAGCTCCTCGATCGCGGAGTCGAGCTGCTTGGCGTCGTTCTTCGCCTCGCCGACGCCCATGTTCAGCGTGATCTTCGTGATCCTCGGGACCTGCATGATCGAGCTCAGGCCGAGCTCGTCCTTGAGGCGCGCGCGGATCTCGTTTTCGTACTGATCCTTGAGGCGCGGCGTGTACGTCTCGGTGGTGCTCATGCGCGATCGATCTCCTGGCCGCAGTCCGGGTGCTTGCACACGCGGACGCGAACGTGCTTGTCCTTGTAATCCTTGATCACCGTGCCGACGCGCGTCGGCCGCTTGCACGTCGGACAGACGACCATCACGTTCGAGACGTGCAGCGGTGCCGGCCGCTCGATGATCCCGCCTGGGATGATCTGCGGACCGCCCATGCGGTTCGCGTTCTGCAGCGGCCGTGGGCGCTGGTGGCGCTTGATCATGTTCAGGTTCTCGACGACGACGCGGTTGTCCCGCGGCGAGACCTCGATGACGCGCCCGCGCTTGCCGGCGTCCTTGCCCTTGATCACCTGCACGGTGTCGTCCTTGCGAACTTTCAGCGTTTGCGCCACTTACAACACCTCCGGCGCGAGTGAGACGATCTTCATGAAGTTCTTCTCGCGCAGCTCGCGCGCGACGGGCCCGAAGATGCGGGTACCGCGCGGGTTGCGCTGCGCGTCGATGATCACGGCCGCGTTCTCGTCGAACGCGATCGTCGTGCCGTCGTTGCGGCCGAACGGCTTCTTCGTCCGCACGACGACCGCGCGCACGACCTCGCCCTTCTTGACCGCACCCTGCGGCGCCGCCGTCTTGACGGTGCCGACGATGATGTCGCCGACACGCGCGTAGCGGCGGTGGTGGCCGCCCATCACGCGGATGCAGAGCAGCTCGCGCGCACCCGTGTTGTCGGCGACGCGAAGGCGCGACTCCTGCTGGATCACTTCGCGACCTCCACGACTTCGGCCAGGCGCCAGCGCTTGGTCTTCGACAGCGGTCGCGTCTCGACGATGCGGACGACGTCGCCGATATGCGCCTCGTTGCGCTCGTCGTGCGCGTGGAACTTGACGCTGCGCCGGATCACCTTCTTGTACCGCGAGTGCGACTTGATCACGTCGACCTTGACGACGATCGTCTTGTCCATCGCGTCGGAGACGACGACACCGCGGCGCTCCTGATGGCGGCCGCGCTCGTGCTCCGGCTTCGGCTCGCGCGAGATCGGCTTCCGCTCGGTCGCACGCTCACGCTGACGCCGGCCCTTCTGGGGGCGCAGCGCGCGCGGCAGCCGCTTCCGCTTCTTCTTCGGCCCCGACTGTTGCGGCGGCGCGGCAGGAGCCTCCGCCTCGGCGGCGGGCTCCTCGGCGACGGCGGCGTCCTCGGCGGGAGCCTCGACGGCGTCCGTCTCTTCGATCTCGGTTGTCTCTTCGTTCTCTGTCTCAGACATCTCTACGACTTCGCTTTCTCTGCTTCACGTTCGTGGACGACCGTGAGGATGCGCGCGATCTCGCGCTTCGTCAGCTTCAGCCGCGCCGGGTTCTCGAGCGCACCCGTCACCGACTGGAAGCGGAGGTTGAAGAGCTCCTGCCGCCGATCGGCGAGCCGGTGCTCCAGATCCTCGTCGGACAGCTCACGGAGCTCGCTCGGCCTAGTCAAAGAGCTCAGCCTCTCTCTTCACGACCTTCGTCTTGATGGACAGCTTCTGGCCCGCGAGGCGGAGCGCTTCCTTCGCCAGCGGCTCCGGGACGCCCGCGAGCTCGAACATCACGCGCCCGGGCTTGATCACGGCGACCCAGCCCTCGGGAGAGCCCTTGCCGGAGCCCATGCGGGTCTCGGCCGGCTTCTTCGTGTAGCTCTTGTCGGGGAAGACGTTGATCCAGACCTTTCCGCCGCGCTTGATCTTGCGCGTCATCGCGATCCGGGCCGCCTCGATCTGGCGGTTCGTGATCCAGCCGCGATCGATCGCCTTCAGCCCGTAGTCACCGAACTGCACGCTCGTCTGACCCTTCGCATCGCCGGCGCGGCGGCCGCGATGGACCTTGCGGAACTTGGTCTTCTTCGGCATCAACATCGGTTACTCGTCCGCCTTCTCGAGCTTCGTCGGATCCTCGTCCTGCACCTTCGGCGTCGTCGAGTCCGGCGCGTCGGCCACCGGCTTGGGCGTCTCCTCGACCTGCGGCTCGATCACCGGCTGCTCGCGGCCCTCGGCCGACACGCCCTGATCGTCGGTGCGCGGCTTCTCGACGTTCTCATTCGGCCGTCCGCCGCGCGGACGCCCACCGCCACCGCCGCCGCCGCCACCGCCCGCCGGACGCGCACCGGCCGCCGGGCCACGGCGCTGGCCGGGACGGCCGCCGCCGCCGCCTGCACCACCGGGACCGCCGGGACCGCGTCCACGCCCGCCGCCGGGGCCGCCGCCCGGGCCGCGCCGGCGCTGGCGCACCGGGCCGAGGCCCTCGCGGTCCTGGCCGCGGCTGCGGCCGCTCTCGCGCGACGCGCCGAGACCCTCGGTCGCGCCGCCGCGACGGCGCCGCGTGTCCTGGTCGCCGAGGCGCGTGTCGCCCGCGGCAAGGCCTTCGTAGCCCTCCGGCATGATCTCGCCCTTGTTGATCCACACCTTGACGCCGATGCGGCCCGCGGTCGTGCGCGCCTCGACGAAGCCGTAGTCGATGTCGGCGCGGATCGTGTGCAGCGGCACGCGGCCCTCGCTGTACTGCTCGCGGCGCGACATCTCCGAGCCGCCGAGGCGGCCCGAGCACTGGATCTTCACGCCGGCGGCGCCGGAGCGGATCGCGCTCGCGAGCGCGCGCTTCATCGCACGGCGGAACGCGACGCGATTCGAGAGCTGCTCGGCGATCGACTGTGCGACCAGCTTCGCGTCGAGCTCGGGACGCTTGATCTCGTTGATGTTGATGTGGACGTTCTTCTGGGTGAGCGCGTGCAGCTCTTTGCGCAGCGCGTCGACCTCGACGCCCGACTTGCCGATGACGATGCCCGGGCGCGCGGTGTAGATGTCGACCGTGATCCGCTGCTTGTCCTTGCGGATCAGGATGTCCGACAGCCCCGCGTGCGCGAGCTTCTTGTAGATGTGCTCGCGGATCTTGACGTCCTCGAGGATGTACCCGGCGATCTCCTTCTTGCCGGCGTACCAGTTCGACTTCCAGTCGTGGATGACGCCGACGCGCAGGCCACCCGGATGGATCTTCTGACCCATTTACTCCTCCGTCTCTTCCGTCTCGGTGGTCTCTGCTACCGGCTCTTCTGCCTTCGGCTTGCGGGTGCGCTTCGGCGCCGCCGCAGCCTCCGCCGCGCGCGCGATCGCCTGCGGCGACTGGGCGAGCTCGACCGTGATGTGGCACGTGCGCTTCATGATCGCGTTGACGCGGCCGCGCGCACGCGGCTTGTGCCGCTTCAGCGTCGGGCCCTCGTCCGCGTAGGCTGTGACGACGACGAGGTCGTCGCCGTTCCAGTGCAGGTCGGGACGCGACTCCGCGTTCGCAACGGCAGAGCGCAGCACCTTCTCGACGTCGCGCGCGACGGCGCGCGCGCTGAAGGCAAGGATCGTCCGCGCCTCGGGCACGCTGCGGCCGCGGATCAGATCCGTGATCAGCCGCGCCTTGCGCGCGCTCGACCGCACGTACTTCGCGTACGCGCGAACCGTCTCCTGTTGCTCCATCACTGCCATCGGCTAGCGCTTCACCTTCGCGTTCTTGTCACCGGCATGCCCGCGGAACGTCCGCGTCGGCGCGAACTCGCCGAGCTTGTGGCCGACCATCTGCTCGGAGATGAAGACCGGCACGTGCTTGCGGCCGTCGTGCACCGCAATCGTGTGGCCGACCATCTCGGGGAAGACCGTCGAGCTCCGCGACCAGGTGCGGATCATGTTCTTCGAGCCCGACTGGTTCATCGACTCGATGCGCCCGAGCAGGCGCTCGTCGACGAACGGGCCCTTCTTCGCGCTGCGACTCATTAGCGGCGCCCCTCCTTGCCGCGACGGCGGCTGCGAACGATCAGCTTGTTCGATTCCTTGTGCTTCGACCGCGTGCGCTTGCCGAGCGTCGGCACGCCCCACGGGGTCACCGGGTGGCGACCACCCTTCGACTTGCCCTCGCCGCCGCCGTGCGGGTGGTCGACCGGGTTCATGGCGCTGCCGCGGACGGCGGGGCGCTTGCCCTGCCAGCGGCTGCGGCCGGCCTTGCCGCCCGTGATGTTCTGGTGGTCGACGTTGCCGACCTGGCCGACGGTCGCGCGGCACGCGAGCGGCACGCGGCGCATCTCTCCCGACGGCAGACGGAGCACCGCGTGCGGGCCGTCCTTCGCCACGAGCTGCACGCCGGAGCCGGCGCTGCGCGCCATCTTCGCGCCGCCGCCGGGCTTCAGCTCGACGTTGTGCACGAGCGTGCCGGTCGGGATGTTCTCGAGCGGGAGCGCGTTGCCGACCTTGATGTCGGCCGCCGGCCCCGACTCGACGACTGCGCCGACGCGCAGCTGCGCGGGCGCGAGGATGTACGCCTTCGCGCCGTCGGCGTAGTGCAGCAGCGCGATCCGCGCCGACCGGTTCGGGTCGTACTCGATCGCCGCGACCTTCGCCGGCACGCCGTCCTTGACGCGCTTGAAGTCGATGACGCGGTAGCGGCGCTTGTGGCCGCCGCCCTGGTGGCGCGTCGTGATCCGGCCGGTGTTGTTGCGGCCGCCCTTCTTCGTCACCGGCTCGAGCAGCGACTTCTCCGGCCTCGTCTTCGTGACCTCTTCGAACGTCGAGACCGACATGAAGCGGCGGCCTGCGGACGTCGGTTTGTAGCGACGGATTGGCATTTACAGCTGCGCTCCTTGGAAGATCTCGATCGAATCGCCCTTGCGCAGCTGCACGACCGCCTTCTTCCAGCCGGGCTTCGTGCCGAGGAAGCGGCCGCGGCGCTTCGGCTTCGCCTGCACCTTGACGATGTTCACGCGCTCGACCTTGACGTCGAACAGCTCCTCCACCGCCTGGCGCACCTGCGTCTTGTGCGCATCCTTGTGGACGCGGAACGTGTACTGGTTGTTCGCGATCTGCCCGTACGACTTCTCGGACACGACCGGCCGGATCAGGACCTCGCTCGGGTGAAGGCTCACGACGCCCTCCCCTGCACGCGCTCGAGCGCGGCCTGCGAGACGACGAGCGAGCGTGCCCACACGACCTGCGCGACCTCGAGCTCCGACGGCACCGTCACGAGCACGCGGTCGAGGTTGCGGAACGACTTCGCCGCCCCCTCCTCGTCCTCGCTGATGACGATCACGGTCGGCGTCGCCTGGCCCCAGTCCTGCAGCAGCTGCACGGCTGCCTTCGTCGACGGCGCAGCGAACGACGCTCCGTCGAAGAGTGCGAGCGTGCCCGCCTGCGCGTGATCGCTCAGCGCGCTGCGCAGTGCGGCCTTCAGTGCCTTCTTGTTCACCTTGACGCTGAAGTCGCGCGGCGTCGGCGGGAACGTGACGCCGCCGCCCTTCCACTGCGGCGCGCGGGTCGTGCCTTGGCGGGCGCGGCCGGTGCCCTTCTGGCGCCACGGCTTCGAGCGGCCGCCGGAAACCATGCCGCGGCTCTTCGCCGCGCGCGTGCCCTGCCGGTGTGCGTTCAGCTCGGCGCGCACGGCCTCGTGCACGAGGTGCGGCTTCACGTCGGCGCCGAACACGGCCTCGTCGAGCGAGACGTCGCTCTTGCCGCCGAGCACAGGTGCCTTGACCGCCATTACGCGTCCACCCTGATCTCGAGCATCCCGTTCTTCGGGCCCGGCACGGCGCCCTTGAGCAGGAGCAGGTTGCGCTCGACGTCCACGGAGTGCACCGTCAGCCCGCGCTGCGTGACGCGCTTGCCGCCCATCCGGCCGGCCATCCGCACGCCCTTGAACACGCGGGACGGCGTCGCCGACGCGCCGATCGAGCCCGGCTTGCGGATGTTGTGCGAGCCGTGGGTGACCGGGCCGCGGGCGAAGTTGTGTCGCTTGACGGTGCCCTGGAAGCCCTTGCCGATCGAGATCCCCGACACCTTCACCTTCTCGCCCGGCGCGAAGATCTCGACGGTGACGTTCTCGCCCTGCACGGCTTCCGCGAAGTGGCCGCGGAACTCGACGAGGTGGCGGAAGGCGCCGTCGACGCCGTTCGTCGACAGGTGGCCGCGCTCGGCCCTCGAGATCTTGCGCTCGGCGACCGGCTCGTACGCGAGCTGCACGGCCTCGTAGCCGTCGGCGTCCGGGGTGCGGACGGCGACGACCGGGCACGGACCCGCCTCGACGACGGTGACCGGCGTGACGCCGCCCGTCTCCGGGTCGAAGACGCTCGTCATGCCGAGCTTCTTTCCGACGAGTCCCTTCATGTCAGAGCTTGATCTCGATGTCGACGCCGGCCGGGAGGTCGAGCCGCATCAGCGAGTCGACCGTCTTCGGCGTGGGCGAGTGGATGTCGATCAACCGCTTGTGCGTGCGCACCTCGAAGTGCTCCCGCGAGTCCTTGTCCTTGAACGGCGAGCGGATCACGCAGTACACGTTCTTCTCGGTGGGCAGCGGCACAGGACCGGTGATGGTGGCGCCGGTGCGCTGGGCCGTGTCGACGATGTCCTTCGCCGACTTGTCGACCTGCTGATGGTCGTAACCCTTGAGGCGGATACGAATTTTCTGCTGAGGCACCGGCGCCGCCTGTCCTTTCCTACTTGAGGATCTCGGTGACGACGCCCGCACCGACGGTGCGGCCGCCCTCGCGGATGGCGAAGCGGAGACCCTGGTCCATCGCGATCGGCTGGATCAGCTCGATCTCCATGTTCGTGTTGTCGCCCGGCATGACCATCTCCTGGCCCTCCGGCAGCTTGATCGCGCCCGTCACGTCCGTCGTCCGGAAGTAGAACTGCGGGCGGTAGTTGTTGAAGAACGGCGTGTGGCGGCCGCCCTCCTCCTTCGACAGCACGTACACCTCGGCCTTGAAGTGCGTGTGCGGCGTGATCGAGCCGGGCTTCGCCAGGACCTGACCACGCTCCACCTCCTCGCGCTTCACACCGCGGAGCAGCGCGCCGGCGTTGTCGCCGGCCTGCGCGTAGTCGAGCGTCTTCTGGAACATCTCGAGACCGGTGACGACCGTCTTCGTCGTCTCGGGGTGGATGCCGACGATCTCGATCTCGTTGCCGACCTCGATCTTGCCCTGCTCGATCCGGCCGGTGACCACGGTGCCGCGGCCGGTGATCGTGAACACGTCCTCGATCGGCATCAGGAACGGCTTGTCGACGTCGCGCTGAGGCTCCGGGATGTACGTGTCCACGGCCTCCATCAGCTCGAGGATCTTCGGCGTCCACTCGGCGTCGCCCTCCAGCGCCTTCAGCGCCGAGACCTGCACGACGGGGACGTCGTCGCCGGGGAACTCGTACTTCGAGAGGAGCTCGCGAACCTCGAGCTCGACGAGCTCGAGCAGCTCGGGGTCGTCGACCATGTCGGCCTTGTTGAGCGCGACGACGATCGCCGGCACCTCGACCTGGCGGGCGAGCAGGATGTGCTCCCGCGTCTGCGGCATCGGGCCGTCGGCCGCCGAGACCACGAGGATCGCGCCGTCCATCTGCGCGGCGCCCGTGATCATGTTCTTGATGTAGTCGGCGTGGCCCGGGCAGTCGACGTGCGCGTAGTGCCGGTTGGCCGTCTCGTACTCGACGTGCGCGGTGTTGATCGTGATGCCGCGCTGGCGCTCCTCCGGCGCCTTGTCGATGTCGGCGAAGTCGACGGCGGTGCCGCCCTGCGTCTCGGCGAGCACCTTCGTGATCGCGGCAGTCAGGGTCGTCTTGCCGTGGTCGATGTGACCGATCGTGCCGACGTTGACGTGCGGCTTGTTCCGCTCGAACTTCTGCTTGGCCATAGGTGGCTCCCTGCTCTCCTTCTATTCCGAATTAGCCGCGAGCGTCGATGATGTCGCTCGCGATCGACTGAGGTACTTCCTCGTACCGATCGAAGTCCATGTGGAAGTCCGCCCGGCCCTGCGTCATCGAGCGCAGGTCGGTCGAGTACCCGAACATCTCCGACAGCGGGACCAATGCCTTGACGACCTGCGCGTTGCCGACCGGGCTCATCGACTCGATCCGGCCGCGCCGGCTGTTCAGGTTGCCCATGACGTCGCCGAGGTAGTCCTCCGGCGTCGTCACCTCGACGGCCATCATCGGCTCGAGCAGCTTCGCCTTCGAGCGCTTGAGGGCCTCCTTGAACGCCATCGAGCCGGCGATCTTGAAGGCGCGCTCGCTCGAGTCGACCTCGTGGTACGACCCGTCGACGAGCTCGATCGCCACGTCGACGACCGGGTACCCGGCGAGCACGCCCGAGTCCATCGCCTCCTTGATGCCGGCGTCGACCGCGGGGATGTACTCCTTCGGGATCTTGCCGCCGACGATCTTGTCGGAGAACTCGTAGCCCTCGCCGGGCTGCTGCGCGCGCAGGTTGATGACGACGTCCGCGTACTGGCCCGAGCCGCCGGTCTGGCGGACGAACTTCTCGCGGATGTTCTCGACGTCGCGGCCGGCGGTCTCGCGGTAGGCGACCTGCGGCCGGCCGACGTTCGCCTCGACGTTGAACTCGCGCTTCAGCCGGTCGACGATGATCTCGAGGTGCAGTTCGCCCATCCCGGAGATGAGCGTCTGCCCCGTCTCCTCGTCCGTGTGGACGCGGAAGGTCGGATCCTCCTCGGCGAGCCGCTGCAGACCGGTGCCGAGCTTGTCCTGGTCGGCCTTCGACTTCGGCTCGACTGCAACCGAGATCACGGGCTCCGGGAAGGTCATGCTCTCGAGCACGATCGGCGCGTTCTCGGCGGCGAGCGTGTCGCCCGTCGTCGTCGTCTTCAGCCCCACTCCCGCGGCGATCTCGCCGGCGGCGATCGAGTCGCGCTCCTCGCGGTGGTTCGCGTGCATCTGCAGGATGCGGCTGATCCGCTCGGTCTTGCCGGTGGTCGTGTTGAGGACGCGGTCGCCGGCCTTGAGCGTGCCGGAGTAGACGCGGAAGTACGTCAGCTTGCCGACGAACGGGTCGGACATCACCTTGAACGCGAGCGCGCTGAACGGCGCCTTCGCGTCGGCGGGGCGCTCGTCCTCGGCCTCGGTCTTCGGGTCGACGCCCTTGACCGGCGGGACGTCGAGCGGGCTCGGGAGATAGTCGATGACCGCGTCGAGCAGCGGCTGGACGCCCTTGTTCTTGAAGGCCGAACCGAGCAGCACCGGCGTGATCTCGTCGGCGAGCGTGCCGGCGCGCAGCGCGCGCTTGATCATCTCCGGCATCACCGACATCTCGTCCTCGATGTACGCCTCGAGCACCTCGTCGTCGAAGTGCGAGACAGCGTCGATCAGCTGGTGGTGGTACTCGTGCGCCTGCTCGGAGAGCTCGGCGGGGATCTCGGTCGTCTCGAGCTCCTGCCCGAGGTCGTCCTTGTAGAGGATCGCCTGCATCTCGACCAGATCGATCACGCCCTGGAACTGGTCCTCCTGGCCGACCGGGATCTGCACGGGCACCGGGTTGGCGCCGAGGCGGTCGCGCATCGACTGCACGGCGGCGAAGAAGTTCGCGCCGGTGCGGTCCATCTTGTTGATGAACGCGATCCGCGGGACCTTGTACTTGTCGGCCTGGCGCCAGACGGTCTCGGACTGCGGCTGGACGCCGGCGACGGAGTCGAAGACGGCGACGGCGCCGTCGAGGACGCGCAGGCTGCGCTCGACCTCGACCGTGAAGTCCACGTGCCCGGGCGTATCGATGATGTTGATCCGATGGTCGCGCCAGAACGCCGTCGTCGCGGCCGACGTGATCGTGATCCCGCGCTCCTGCTCCTGGGCCATCCAGTCCATCGTCGCGGCGCCCTCGTGGACCTCGCCCATCTTGTGGGTGCGGCCGGTGTAGTAGAGGATCCGCTCGGTCGTCGTCGTCTTGCCCGCGTCGATATGGGCCATGATCCCGATGTTCCGGACGCGCTCCAGGCCTACGGCTGTTTGTTCCTTCGTGCTCAAATTTCCCTTTCTGCGCCTACCACCGGTAGTGCGCGAAGGCCTTGTTGGCCTGCGCCATCCGGTAGACGTCGTCCTTGCGCTTGAACGCCCCGCCCTGCTGGTTGAGGGCGTCCAGAATCTCGTTGGCGAGCTTCGTGCTCATACCCTTTTCGCGGCGTTCGCGCGCATACGTGACGAGCCAGCGCACGGCGAGCGTGCGGGCGCGGCGCTGCGGCACCTCGACGGGAACCTGGTAGTTGGCGCCGCCGACGCGGCGACCGCGCACCTCGAGCACCGGCGTGACGGTCTTCACGGCCTGCTCGAGCACCTCGACCGGCGGCCGGCCGGTCTTCGTCCCGACCTGCTCGAGCGCGTCGTAGACGATCGACTCGGCGGTCGACTTCTTGCCGTGCAGCATCACCTTGTTGATCACCTGGGTGACGAGCGGGCTGCTGTACACGGCGTCGGCGCCCGGGACGCGCGCCTGAACCTCGGCACGGCGGGGCATCAGCTAGCGCCCTTCTTGGCGCCGTACTTCGAGCGCGCCTGCTTGCGATCGGAGACGCCGCCCGTGTCGAGCGCGGCGCGGATGATCTTGTAGCGGAAGCCCGGCAGGTCCTTGACGCGGCCGCCGCGGACGAGCACGACCGAGTGCTC
>DASXWV010000011.1:0-12832 GCA_036503495.1 Gaiellaceae bacterium | reverse complement strand
GAGCGCCCGCAGCCGAAGGCAGGCCTCTTCCTCTACCGCCTCGACGAGCGGCGGGTGGTCGAGGGCGGCGCGCTCTCCGACGGCGGCAACCTCTACAAATGGCTCGAGGCGACGCTCGCCGAGCCCGGCGACGCGAACGAGGACCACGGGCTCACCTTTCTGCCCTTCCTCGGCGGCGAGCGGTCGACCGGGTGGGATCCCGATATGAAGGGCGCGCTGCACGGGCTGACGTTCGAGACGACGCCCGGCGACATCCGGCGGGCAGCGCTGGAGGGCGTCGGCTTCCGCTTCGCCGCGATCGCGCAGCTGCTGCCGGAGGTCGAGGAGATCGTCGCCACCGGCGGCGCGCTGCTCAAGGACGACGAATGGGTGCAGCTGATCGCGGACGCGCTGGCGCGGCCGGTCACGCTGTCGGCCGTCGAAGAGGCATCGCTTCGCGGCGCGGCCGTCGCCGTACTGGAAAACGCGGCGCCTGCTCCGGTCGGCGACACGTTCCATCCCCGCGAGGAGAGGGCAGACGAATATCGTTGGGCCCGGGAACGGCAAGAGCGGCTCTACCAGGTGCTTCGTGGCGAACTCTGACATCGAACAGCTCTCGATCGACACCATCCGCACGCTCTCCGTCGACGCGGTGCAGCAGGCGAACGCCGGCCACCCCGGCACGGCAATGGCGCTCGCGCCGCTCGCGTACCTCCTCTACACGGAGGTCATGCACCACAACCCGGCGAACCCGCACTGGCCCGACCGCGACCGCTTCGTCCTCAGCGCCGGTCACGCCGCCGTCCTGCAGTACACCGCGCTTCACCTCTCGGGCTACAACCTGTCGCTCGAGGAGCTGAAGCGCTTCCGCCAGTGGGAGTCGCAGACGCCCGGCCATCCCGAGGTGCACCACACGGCGGGCATCGAGGCGACGACGGGGCCGCTCGGGCAGGGCTTCGCGAACGGCGTCGGCTTCGGCATCGCCGAGCGCTTCCTCGCCGAGCTCTTCAACCGGCCCTACGACGAGATCGTCGACCATCGCGTCTACTGCATCGCCTCCGACGGCGACCTGATGGAGGGTGTGTCGAACGAGGCGGCGTCGATCGCCGGCACGCTCGGGCTCGGCAAGCTCGTCTACTTCTACGACGACAACCACATCACGATCGACGGCACGACGTCGCTCTCGTTCACCGAGGACCGCGGTGCGCGCTTCGAGGCGCAGGGCTGGCACGTGCAGCACATCACCGACGCGAACGATCTCGACGCGCTGCGCGAGGCGATCGCGAATGCGCAGCACGAGACGGAGAAGCCGTCGCTCGTCGTCATCCGCTCGCACATCGCGTTCGGCGCGCCGCACGCGGTCGACACCGCGAAGGCACACGGGTCGCCGCTCGGCGAGGAGGAGGTGCGCGCGACCAAGGAGGCGCTCGGCTGGGACCCCGACAAGAAGTTCGTCGTCCCGCAGGAGGTCGCCGAGCACATGAACATGACCGAGCGCGGGCTCGAGCTCGAGGAGGCGTGGCAGCAGAAGCTGGCCGGCTGGTCGGCGAAGTACCCCGGCCTGCGCGAGCGGTGGGACCAGGCGCAGTCGCGCAAGCCGATCCCGGGCTGGGTCGACGCACTGCCGTCGTTCGAGCCCGGCGAGGAGCTCGCGACGCGCGACGCCGGCGCGAAGGTGATGGAGGCGATCAAGCACTACACGCCGACGATGATCGGTGGTGCCGCCGACCTCGTCGAGTCGACGAAGACGGAGTTCAAGGGCGGCGGGGTGTTCAGCGCGACGCACGCGGGCCGCAACATCGCATTCGGGATCCGCGAGTTCGCGATGGGCGCGATCGTCAACGGCATCTCGCTACACGACGGGATGTTGAAGCCGTACGGCTCGACCTTCCTCATCTTCAGCGACTACATGCGCAACGCCGTGCGCATGTCGGCGCTCTCCGGGCTGCAGTCGCTCTGGGTGTGGACGCACGACTCGGTCGGCCTCGGCGAGGACGGGCCGACGCACCAGCCGGTCGAGCACTACGCGTCGCTGCGCGCGATCCCGAACCTCTGGTTCGTGCGCCCGGCCGACCCGACGGAGACGGTCGGCGCGTGGAAGGTTGCGCTCGAGCGCGAGGACGGCCCCGTCGCGCTCGCGCTGACCCGGCAGAAGGTGCCGACGCTCGAAGGCACGACGGTCGAGGGCGTCGCCCGCGGCGGCTATGTCGTGCACGACCCGGACGACACGCCCGAGCTGATCCTGCTCGCGACCGGCTCCGAGGTCTCGGTCGCCGTCGCCGCGGCGCAGCAGCTCGACGTGCCGGCGCGCGTCGTCTCGATGCCGTGCTGGGAGCTCTTCGAGCAGCAGCCCGCCGACTACCGCGACGAGGTGCTGCCGCCCGACGTCAAGGCGCGCCTCTCGGTCGAGGCAGGGGTCAAGTTCGGCTGGAAGCAGTGGGTCGGCGACGAGGGGGACTCGATCTCGATCGAGCACTACGGCGCGTCGGCGCCGGGCGGGACGGTGCTCGAGAAGTTCGGCTACACCGCCGAGAACGTCGTCGCGCGGGCGCAGGCGCTCCTGACGCGCGTCGTCTGATGAAGGTCGCCGTGGCGTTCGACCATCGCGGCGTTCACCTGCGAGACCGCCTGATCGAGACGCTGAGCGGCCACGACGTCATCGATCTCGGCACCGACAGCGATGCCGTGCGGATCGACTATCCCGACAAGGCGCGCGAGCTCGGCGAGACGATCCAGCGCGGCGACGCCGAGCGGGGCGTCCTCGTCTGCGGCTCCGGCGTCGGCGCGGCGATCGCCGCGTCGAAGATGCGCGGGATCCGGGCCGCGATCTGCCACGACGTCTACTCCGCGCACCAGGGCGTCGAGCACGACGACATGAACGTCCTCTGCCTCGGGAGCGAAGTCGTCGGGCCGAGCCTTGCGAGCGAGCTCGTCGACGCGTTTCTCGGCGCGTCGTTCAACGGCGGCGAGCGCTACGTCGAACGTTTGAAGAAAGTGGAAGCGATGGAAAGGGCGATGACTGATGGCTGATTCGAATCTCCACAAGCTGAGCGCCCGCGGGCAGTCCGTGTGGATCGACTACCTCTCGCGCGACCTCGTCGAGAGCGGCGAGCTGAAGCGGATGATGGCCGACGACGCCGTCGTCGGCGTCACGTCGAACCCGACGATCTTCCAGAAGGCGATCTCGAGCGGCAACGCGTACGACGAGCAGCTGAAAGAGGTGCTGCAGCACGAGGACGATCCGAAGGAGATCTTCCTCGAGCTCTCGTCGCGCGACGTCGACATGGCGACCGACCTGCTCGCCCCGGTGCACGAGGAGAACGCGCAGGACGGTTACGTCTCGTGGGAGGTCGACCCGACGCTCGCGTACGACCGCGAGGCGACGTTCGACGAGGCGATGCGGCTCTTCAAGTGGATCGAGAAGCCGAACCTGTACGTCAAGATCCCCGCGACGAAGCCCGGCCTCGGCGCGATCGAGGACTGCGTCGCGCACGGCAAGAACATCAACGTGACGTTGATCTTCTCGCTGCAGCGCTACAAGGAGGTCGTCGAGGCGTACCTGCGCGGGCTCGAGCGGCTCGTCGCGTCGGGCGGCGCGCCGAGCGAGGTGCACAGCGTCGCGAGCTTCTTCGTCTCGCGCGTCGACACGGAAGCGGACAAGCGGCTCGAGAAGGTCGGCACCCCCGAGGCACTCGCGTTGCGCGGCAAGCTTGCGATCGCGAACGCCAAGCTGGCGTACGAGCACTACCAGCAGGCGTTCAGCGGCCCGCGCTGGGAGTTCCTCGAGGGCAAGGGCGCCACCCCGCAACGCTGCTTGTGGGCGTCGACGTCGACGAAGAACCCCGAGTACCGCGACGTGCTCTACGTCGAGGAGCTCGTCGGGCCGCACACCGTCGACACGATGCCGGAGGAGACGATTCGCGCCTTCCAGGACCACGGCGAGGTGCGCGGCGACACCGTCCTCGAGGGCGTCGACGAGGCGCACGACGTCTTTGCGAAGCTGCAAGAGGCCGGCGTCGACTACGACGACGTCGTCGAGACGCTCGAGCTCGAGGGCGTGCAGAAGTTCGCCGACTCGTTCGCCGTGCTGATGGACGGCGTCAAGGCGAAGCGGGGAGAGCTGGCGGCGGCTTGAGCAGCGATCGCCGCGAGCTGATCGGCCGGATCTGGGAGCGCGATCCGACCGTCTGGACGAGCGCCGACGAGGCCAAGTGGCTCGGCTGGCTCGACGAGCCGACGCGGATGCGCGAACGCGCGGACGAGCTCGGCGACTTCGCCGACGGTGTCGCCGAGGAGGGGTTCGACGCGATCGTGCTGCTCGGGATGGGCGGGTCGAGTCTCGCCCCCGAGGTGATCCGCCGGACGTTCCAGGTCGAGAGCTTCCATGTTCTCGACACGACGCACCCGCAGGCGATCCGCGACCTCGAGGCGGAGATCGACGTCCGCAACACGCTGTTCGTCTCGGCGTCGAAGTCCGGCGGGACGCTCGAGACGCGCTCCCACACGCACTACTTCTGGGAGCGCTCGGGCGGCGACGGCAGCCGGTTCGTCGCGATCACCGATCCCGGCTCCGACCTCGAGAAGGAGGCGCGCGACCGCGGCTTCCGGCACGTGTTCGCCGGTGAGCCGACGATCGGCGGCCGCTACTCGGCGCTCTCGCCCTTCGGCGTCGTGCCCGCGGCGCTGATGGGCCTCGACGTCGACCGCTTCCTCGGGAACGCGATGCGCATGGCCGACCTCTGCCGGCACGACGACGGCAATCCCGGCTACGAGCTGGGGCGCCAGTTCGGCACGGGCTGGCGCGAGGGCCGCGACAAGATCTGCATCGCCGAGACCGACGGCGGCTTCGGCCTCTGGGCCGAGCAGCTGATCGCCGAGTCGACGGGCAAGCAGGGCAAGGGCCTCGTGCCTGCGCCGGGCGAATCGCCCGACGGGCCGGACCGGCAGGCGGCGCAGCCGCAGGTCGCCGACCCGTACAGCCTCGCTGGCGAGTTCTTCCGCTGGGAGTTCGCGATCGCGGTCGCCGGCCACTTCCTCGAGATCAACCCGTTCGACCAGCCGGACGTGCAGGCGGCGAAGGACAAGACGAACGAGGTGCTCGCGACGGGCGAGGAGCCCGACGTCGCGCCGCAGGGCTCGATCGACGGGCTGCTCGCGCAGGCGGGCGACGGCGACTACGTCTGCGTCCAGGCGTTCATCGAGCCGTGCGCGGAGAACGACCGGCGCATCGCCGACCTCGTGCGCAAGCTCCGCCGGCGCAGCGGCCTCGTCGTCACGCACGGCTACGGTCCGCGCTACCTCCACTCGACCGGGCAGCTGCACAAGGGCGGCCCGAACACCGGGCTCTTCCTGCAGGTCGTCGACGATCCGGGCGACGAGCTGCCGATCCCGGGGAAGCCGTTCGGCTTCCGCCGGCTGATCCGTGCGCAGGCGGCCGGCGACTACGCGTCGTTGCAGGAGCGCGGCCGGCGCGCCGCGCGCATCCACATAGAGGAGGCGTAGCAGTGCAGCTCGGAATGATCGGTCTCGGCCGCATGGGCAACGGGATGACCGAGCGCCTGCGCGAGCACGGCCACGACGTCCGGACGTACGACCCGAAGGTCGAGTCGCGGACGGCCGCATCCCTCGACGAGCTGAAGTCGCAGCTCGACGCGCCGCGGGCGTTCTGGATGATGGTCCCCGCCGGCGAGATCACCGAGGCGGTGTTCGAGGACCTCCTGAAGATCGCCGAGTCGGGCGACACGATCGTCGACGGCGGCAACTCGAACTTCCGCGACTCGCAGCGGCGCAATCGCGAGGCGCAGGAGCATGGTCTGCAGTTCGTCGACGCGGGCGTCTCGGGCGGCATCTGGGGCCTCGAGGTCGGCTTCTGCCTGATGGTCGGCGGCGACGACGACGCAGTGCAGCGGCTCGAGCCGATCTTCACGGCGCTCGCGCCGGAGAAGGGCTACGCGCACGTCGGCGCATCCGGTGCGGGCCACTTCACGAAGATGATCCACAACGGGATCGAGTACGGGATCATGCAGGCGTATGCCGAGGGGTTCGAAATCATCGAGCACTCCGAGTTCGACGTCGACCTGCACGAGCTCTCGGGCATCTGGCGGTACGGCTCGGTCGTCCGGTCGTGGCTGCTCGAGCTCCTGCACAAGGCATTCGAGGAGCACGGCAACAACCTCGACGACATCGCGCCGTACGTCGAGGACTCGGGCGAGGGCCGGTGGACGATCCACGAGGCGATCGCAGAGAACGTGCCGGCACCCGTGATCAGCGCGGCGCTGTTCGCGCGCTTCCATTCCCGCGACGAGATCAACTTCGCCGCCAAGGTCGCGGCTGCGCTGCGCAACCAGTTCGGGGGCCACGCGATCCGCGCGATGCAGTCGGCCGAGGCGCAGACGGAGGACCCGCGATCGCACTGACCGAACAGGAGCAGCAGAACCCGCTCGAGGAGGGCCTCTCGCTCCGGCGCACGCCGGACCCGTGCACGCTCGTCATCTTCGGCGCCTCCGGCGACCTGACACACAAGAAGCTGATGCCGGCGCTGTACGCACTGATGCTTCGCCGCCTGTTGCCGTCCCGCTTCGCGATCGTCGGCGTCGCACGCACCGAAGGCGACGACGAGACGTGGCGCGCCGAGATGGAGCAGGCGGTCAAGGATCACGCACGCGACGAGTTCCGACAGGACATCTGGGACGAGCTGGCGCAGGCGATGCGCTACGTCTCGACCGACTTCGCGGATGAAGGCGGCGAGGACCGGCTCGAGCAGATGATCGAGCAGTGCGAGCAGGAGAAGGACCTCGGGGGGAACCGCGTCTACTACCTCGCCGTGCCGCCGCCGGCGTTCCCGACGATCGTCGAGGCGCTCAGCAAACGGAAGGACAACCGCGGCTGGACGCGGCTGATCGTCGAGAAGCCGTTCGGGCACGATCTCGCGTCCGCGCGCGAGCTGAACCACCTGCTGTGGTCGCACTTCGACGAGAGCGAGATCTTCCGCATCGACCACTACCTCGGCAAGGAGACCGTCCAGAACATGCTGGCGCTGCGGTTCTCGAACGGCATCTTCGAGCCGATCTGGAACCGGCAGCTCATTGACCACGTGCAGATCACCGTTGCGGAATCGATCGGGATCGAGTCGCGCGCCGGCTACTACGAGTCGGCGGGCGCGATCCGGGACATCTTCCAGAACCACCTGCTGCAGCTGCTCGCGCTGACGGCGATGGAGCCGCCGATCGACTTCACGGCGGAGTCGGTGCGCAACGAAAAGGTGAAGGTGCTGCGCGCGCTGCACACCCCCGGCCCGAAGTCGGTCGTGCGCGGCCAGTACGGGCGCGGCTTCGTCGAGGGCGAGGAGGTGCCGGCGTACCGCGAGGAGGAGGGCGTCAAGCCGGACTCGACGACGGAGACGTACGTCGCCGCGAAGCTCTACGTCGACAACTGGCGCTGGGCGGACACGCCGTTCTACGTGCGGATGGGCAAGCGGCTCGCGCGGCGCGAGACGACGATCGCGATCCAGTTCAAGCGCGCGCCGCATCCGCCGTTCGAGGAGACGGCAGGCGAGCTCCGCCCCAACGTCCTCCTGATCCACGTGCAGCCGGATGAGGGCGTGTCGCTCGCGATCGGTGCGAAGGTGCCGGGGCAGGGGATGCAGATCCGCACGGTGCACATGGACTTCCTCTACGGCGGTGCGTTCCGCACCGGCATGCCGGAGGCGTACGAGCGGCTGATCCTCGACGTCATGCTCGGCGAGGCGACGCTGTTCACGCGCGCCGACGAGATCGAGGAGCAGTGGCTGCTCGTCGACTCGATCATCGCCGCGTGGCAGCGCGATCGCGCCGGCTTTCCGAATTACGCGGCGGGCACGTGGGGCCCGCCGAGCGCAGACGATCTCCTCCACCGCGACGGTCGCTCGTGGCGGCGCCACTAGAGCTCGACGTCTGGAGCGGTGAGGACGTCCGGATCGCGGATGTCGACAACGCGCTCGCGCGGCTGCGCGCGCAGGCGTCGCTCGACGCGCCCAGCATGCGCACGTCGGTGATGACGCATCTCGCGTGGGTGCCCGAGGAGTGGCTCGGGCCGGCCCGCGCCGCGCTGGCTGGGATGGCCGAACGTCACCCGTCGCGCACCGCGCTCTTGATCCCCGAGCCCGACGCGGCCCAGAATCGGGTCGACGCGACGGTCTCGCTCGCGTGTTACGACGTCCCCGGCTCGGACCGCGGCGTCTGCTCGGAGGTGATCGAGCTGCGGCTGAAGGGCGCGCGTGCGAAGGCGCCGGCATCGATCGCGCTGCCGCTGCTCATCTCCGACCTGCCCGTCTTTCTGCGCTGGCGCGGCCCGCCGTCGTGGCGGTCGCCGGAGCTCGAGCAACTCGTCGACGTCGTCGACCGCCTGGTCGTCGACTCGACGGAGTGGGACGAGCTGCCTCATTCATACGCGCACCTGGCGGAGCTCTTCGACCGCGTCGCCGTGTCGGACATCGCGTGGGCGCGCACGTCGCGGTGGCGACGGCTGCTCGCGTCGCTGTGGCCCGACATCGCGCACGTCGGCACGGTGCGGGTGCACGGCACGGAGGCCCAGGCGCTGTTGATCGGCGGCTGGCTCCGCTCGCGGCTCGGGCGCGACGACATCGACGTCGATCACGTCGAGGCCGAGCGGCTCGAGGGCATCGATCTCGACGGTGAGCCGGCGCCGTTCCCGCCCGGTGATCCACCGCTGCCGAGCGACGTCCTCTCCGAGGAGCTCGAGACGTTCACGCGCGACCGCGTGTACGAGGCGGCGGTGCGGGCGGTGGCGCGCTAAAGGATTTCTCCTTCCCGCTCGTCGTACAGTCGAGGTGTTGGACGAGTTGGAGCTGCTCTATCGGACGAAGCTGCCCGAGTTCCGGCGTGTCGCCGCCGCCGTGGCCGGCGACCGCGAGGCCGGTCACGACGCCGTCCAGGAGGCGTTCGCGGCGGCGGTGCGGAAGCGGCATTCGTGGCGGCGGCGCGCGTCGCTCGAGGCGTGGGTCTGGCGGATCGTCGTCAACAAGGCGCGCGACGCGCGCCGCCGGCGGCCGCCGGTGCCGGAGCGTACGGCGGCGGTGCACGTCCCCGACGTGCCGCTCGACCGGCTGAGCCGGCGCCAGCGCGAGATCGTCTTTCTCCATTACTACGCCGACCTCGGCTACGACGAGATCGCCGCGGCGCTGCGGATCAGCCCGGGTACGGTCGGCGCGACGCTGAGCGCAGCGCGGACGACGCTCCGGCGGGAGCTCGAGGAGGTGCGAACGTGAGCGAGCTCGACCTCGGCTGGGAGGACGTCCTCCGCCGGGCGCGTCGGCGGCCGCCGCGCCGCCGGCTCGTCTTTGCCGGCGTCGTCGCGGTTGCCGCGCTCGGCGGCGCTCCGGCGCTCGGCGTGCTGCTGACGCGGGCGCCCGGCGCGCAGCTGCCCAGGGCCGCCGACCGGTCGAACGTCGCCGTCGCCGTTCAGCCGGTGACCGGCCGCGTGCTCGTCGAGGTGGCGCCGTGGCGCGGCCGCGACGGCATCTGCTACCTGCTGAACCACGAGATCTCAGGCTGCGCGATCCGCTCGCGGCACGGAGCGTTCTTCCACACGAAGCCGCCGCTGGGCTACACGTTCGACGCACGCGTCGCCTCGGTGATCGCGATCCTCGACAACGGCAAGCGCGCTCGCCTACGGCTCTACCCGTTCCGCACGAAGCTCGGCGTCACGTTCTTCGTCGCGCCGCGCTTCATCCACCGCGCCGCGCGAAGCTTCGAGCTGCGGGACGCGTCCGGGCGGGTCCTGTCCCGCGTGCGGCTGCCGCACTGAGCATCAGAACGGCCTGTACCCGGTACCGCCACGAACGTGTCACGGTTCCTTCCACAACTGCTGCGCCGGAGCACGCGAAACGCTGACGCTGCCGCCTGTGGACAAGAAGTCGGCGCTTCGCGACGGTACCGGGTACAGGCCGTTCATGCCTAGCGGTTGAGCTGGGCGAGGACTTCGTCGTGCAGGATGCCGTTGGTCGTCACGGCGCTGCCGCCGTCGTGGCGGGGATTGCCTCGCAGGTCCGTGAAGCGGCCGCCTGCCTCTTCGACCACGACCTGCAGCACGGCGTTGTCCCACGGGTGCATGACGTGCTCGACCGCGATCTCGACGGACCCCTCGGCGACGAGCAGGTGCGCCCAGAAGTCGCTGAAGCCCTGCGCGTGCCAGACGCGGCGCGCGAGCTCGAGCGTCCGGACGTCGCGGAGCCCGCTCCGCGAGAACGACATCACCGCATCGCCGACAGAATCGATCTTCGACACGTGCAGCCGTTCGCCGTCGCGGAACGCGCCCTCGCCGCGTGCAGCCCACCAGCGGTGGCCGAGCGCGGGGGCCGACGCAACGCCGCAGACGACGACGCCGTCGCGCTCGAGCGCGATCAGCGTCGCCCAGACGGGGATGCCCCGCGAGAAGTTCTTCGTCCCGTCGATCGGGTCGATGATCCAGCGAGTGGAACCGCCCGAGTCGCCCTCCTCCTCGCCGAGCACGCCCTCGCCGGGACGCTCGCGGGCCAGCGTCTCGCGCAGCGCGCGCTCGACCGCCTGGTCGGCGTCGGTGACCGGCGTCAGGTCGGGCTTCGTCTCGACGCGGAGATCGACCGCACGGAACCGCGGCAGCGCGATCGCATCGGCTGTGTCGGCGAGCGCGAGGGCGAGCTCAAGGTCGGCGCTCATTTCCGCTCCGGCGCCGGCAAAGCCGACGCCTGCGCTCCCGGGTCGCGTCCGTCGAGCCTACCGCTCACGCGCCAACGCTACGTCAGCGGAGCTTGAAGCTGCCGATGATCTGGCCGAGCAGCTTCAGGTTCGCGGCGTAGGAGCCGTCCTTCGCGTCGAAGCCGACGACCCACGTCGACGTGTTGACGCCGGCGACGAAGTACAGGAGCACGTGGACGACGTGGCCGCCCGAGCTCTGCGTCGCCGTCAGCGCGACCGCCTTGCCGCCCGGCAGCGAGACGTCGTGCGTCGCGGCGTCCTTGACGCCCGCCGTCTTCATGTCCGAGAGGACCGCCGCGGCGAGCTGCTGATACGGCGCGCCGCGCAGCTCGACGCCGAGGTCGATCGTCTTCGCCGGGTTGCAATACGAGAGCGCGGTGCCGCCGCTCTGCGCGCACGGCTTCCACGTCACGGGCACGTTGATCGCGAAGCCCGTGCCGTTGACCGTCTTCATCCCCGACGTCGCGCCCGCCTTCGGTTTCGGCTTTGCCCTGGGCTTCGGCTTCGGCTGAGCCACGCTCCCGCCGCCGACGACCTTGAAGATCGGCCTCGAGACGACGAGCTTCGCGGGATCCGACCACGACATCTGCTGCGACCCGCTCGGCAGCGAGTAGTCGAAGCCGCGCACCCGGTAGTACCACGTGCCGGGGCCGACCGGCAGGACGAGCGACGTGCCGGTCGTCATGAAGCCCTTCGCCCCGCCGCCGGGAACCGATTCCGGCTGGAACGGGTAGCGCGACTTGCTCCACTGCACCTCGTAGGCGAGTGCGCCGAGCGCGGGCGTCCACGAGACGAGCGGCGCGCCGTAGAACGACGTCGTGTGACGGGCCGAGGTAAGGCGGCCGTCGGACGAGAGGCCCGTCGCGAACAGCTCGCCCGACGCCGTCAGCGACGGCTCGCTCGACTTGCCGAACCGGGCGACGCGACCGGACGCGCACACGTCCTGCGCCAACTCGAGGTCGCGGTACTGGAGGCTGCCGGTGAGGCGGACGACCGATTCCCCTGCACCGTGGACAAAGATCAGCTTCGACGCGAGCGTCAGCTGCCCCGCCGACACGGCTGCGACCGTGCGCATCTCGGCGCTGGCGCCGGAGCCGATCTGGACGGAGTCGCCGCTGGCGAAGCCGTTCGAGTTCGCAACGGGAAGCACGGTGTCGTCGGCCTTCGCGCCGGGCGCGACGAGCGCCGTCTGCAGGGAGCTCGGGGCACTCGCGCTGACGGGGACGACCGTCCAGTAATAGCCGGACCGCGGCCAGTCAACGTCCCAGAGATCGGTCGGCGCGCCCGCGCGCCCCGACCACGTGATCGTGCCGCTGGCGCCGCCGTTCGTCGGGTTGCTCGACGTGCCGCTGCCGCCGGCGGGCGGCGCGGCGCCGGCCGAGCCGGCCGGGGGCGAACCTGCGGAACCGCTACTCGCCGATGAACCGGCCGTCTCGCCGGGCTCGCCCGGTGCGGTGCCGGTCGGTGACTGGTCGGCGGACATCTCGGTCGTCGTCAACGTGTCGCCGTCGGGCGTCGTCCCTGCGGGCTCGCCGCCGTCCGGCAGGAACGAGTTTCGCGCCGAGGCGATGCCGGCCGCCGACGTCGGTAGTGAGAGCGGGCCGAACGGCCGCGGCGAGTACGCGGGCGCGCCCGTGACAGCACCGGTGAACACGCGGTTCAGGCACTGCCGGTCGGTGAAGATCTCGACGCGGAACAGCTCCGACGCGGTGCCGGCGAGGCCCGTGTTGCCGCTGAAGAGGAACGCCGGCATCAGCTTGTGCGCCGGCGAGCCGTCGCTGCCGTCGGAGAAGACGTCCGACGCCGTCCCGAGCAGCTTCAGCGGACCGCCGGTGACCGCCGGGTTCGTCGACACGTAGGTCGTGCTCCAGGGGCCGTAGTCGCCGGCGGGGATGCCGTTGATCCGGCTGAGCGCAGCGCTCTGCAGGCGGATGACGCGGATGCGCCAGCGCACCGTCGCCATCCAGGGCTGCGACTGGTGGAACGTGTAGAACTCGCGCTCGTCGAGGACGTTCGTCGTGACCGTCTCCATCTTGCCGGCGTCGACGAGCCAGACCTGGTAGCCGGCCGCGCCCTCGATCGGCGTCCAGCGGAGGAGGCCCGGGTAGCTCGGCAGGGGC
>DASXWV010000010.1:0-36276 GCA_036503495.1 Gaiellaceae bacterium | reverse complement strand
GCGCCTCATGTCGCAGGCGCTCCGCAAGCTCGCCGGCACGCTCAACCGCACCGACACGATCTGCCTCTTCACGAACCAGCTGCGCGAGAAGATCGGCGTCATGTTCGGCAACCCGGAGACGACGCCGGGCGGCCGCGCGCTCAAGTTCTACGCGTCCGTGCGCCTCGACATCCGCCGGATCGAGACGCTGAAGGAAGGCGTCGAGGCGATCGGCAACCGCATCCGCGTCAAGGTCGTCAAGAACAAGGTCGCGCCGCCGTTCAGGCAGGCCGAGTTCGACATCATGTACGGCACCGGCTTCTCGTGGGAGGGCACGGTCATCGACGTCGCGACCGAGCGCAAGGTCGTGACGAAGTCGGGGTCGTACTTCAGCTTCGGCGACGAGCGCCTCGGCCAGGGCCGCCAGAACGCGACCGCGTTCCTCCGCGAGCACCCGGACGTGACGCAGTCGATCCTTCAGCAGATCCAGCTCGAGGTCGGCCCGGAGCAGGTCGTCTCGGCGCGGCTGCTGCCCGTCGCCGTCGAGGAGGCGCCGACGAACGGCTCCGCGAACGGCAAGGCTGCGAAGGCCGCCGCTGCGGCCGCGATCGTCGGAGCCGACGCCGCCGACGACTAGTGGTGATCACGGCGCTGCGGGAGCAGGCGCGCGGCCGCGTCGAGATTCACCTCGACGACCGGCCGTGGCGTGTTGTTCCCGCAGACGCCGTCGTGCGAGCGGGCCTTGCCGTCGGCCGGGCGCTCGACCGCGACGCGGCGCGGACGCTGGCTCGTGAGCTCCGCCGGGCGGAGGCGCTGAAGGCCGCCGCCGGCGTCCTGCGCCATCGCGACGTCTCGCGGCGGCGGCTCGACGAGCGGCTCGAGCGGCGCGGCGTCCGGGCCGACGCCCGCCGCGACGCGCTCGCGACGCTCGAGCGCGCCGGCCTCGTCGACGACGCGCGGGTCGCCGAGGGCCGCGCGCGGTCGCTTGCCGGCCGCGGCTACGGCGACGCCGCGATCCGCTTCGCGCTCGAGGACGACGGCGTCGACGAGGAGCACGTCGCCGCCGCGCTCGCAGCGCTCGAGCCGGAACGGGAGCGAGCGGCGAGGCTGCTCGGCGGCGGGGCCGGCGACGTGAAGGCGCTCCGCCGCCTCGCGGCGAAGGGCTTCGACGCGGAAACGCTGGCCGAGCTGACCGCATTTGCGGACGACGGCTGATCCGCGCTAGGATCAGGGATCAGCTTCACCCGACATTTTGCCTGCAAACTGCGCTTTTCCGAACTCGCTGATCCACCTGAACCCGACTCCATGACCACGACGAGACCCAGACGACGGAGGCTGTCCCCGAGGTAGGGGCCGTCGCGCTGCGGGGGCGGTAACGCCCCGGGAACCGAGCGATTTCGGAGCCGCGCGCTGCGGCCGGTGCCGGATGGGGCGAGCCCAACCGAGCTGAGGAGCGCGCGCGTGCTGATCGGGATCGGAGTCGCCGTCGGGATCGTCGCAGGGGTCGCGCTCACGCTGCTCGCGGTCCAGGGGTTCGGCGCGACCGCCGTCGGCAAGGCACGCCGGATCCGCCGCCAGCTCCTCGAGGACGCCGAGCGGGACGCCGAGGCCGTCCGCCGCGAGGCCGAGCTCGAGGCGCGCGAGCAGGCGCTGACGCTCCGCGCCGAGATCGACGCCGAGCTCTCCGACCGGCGCGAGTCGGTGCTGAAGATCGAGGAGCGCGTCCTGGCGAAGGAGGAGGAGATCGAGCGGAAGCTCGTCGAGCTCTCCCGCCGGGACCAGGGCCTCGCCGACCGTGAGACGCACCTGCGGCAGCTGCAGGAGGAGCTGAAGCAGGCGAAGGCGGCGCAGCAGGTCGAGCTCGAACGCGTCGCCGGCATGTCGCTGCAGGAGGCGAAGACGCACCTGCTCGACCGCGGCGAGGAGCTTGTCCGCCACGACCTGGCGCGCCGGGTCCGCATGCTCGAGGAGGAGGCGCGCGCCGAGTCGAAGCGCCGTGCCCGCAACCTCGTCGCGGACGCGCTGCAGCGCGTCGCCGCGAGCCATGCGGCAGAGACGACGGTGACGGTGATCGAGCTCCCGTCCGACGACATGAAGGGGCGGATCATCGGCCGCGAGGGCCGGAACATCCGCGCGCTCGAGCACCTGACCGGCGTCGACTTCATCATCGACGACACACCGCACGCAGTCGTCCTCTCGTCGTTCGACGGGCTGCGCCGCGAGATCGCGCGCCTGACGCTGACGAAGCTGATCGAGGACGGCCGGATCCACCCGGCCCGGATCGAGGAGACCTACTACCAGTCGAAGGCCGAGATCGAGGAGACCGTCCGCCAGGCCGGGGAGCAGGCGGTGTTCGAGGCGAACTGCGGCCCGTTCCACGAGGAGCTGGTGCGGATCCTCGGCCGGCTGCGCTTCCGCACGAGCTACGGCCAGAACGTCCTCAAGCACACGCTCGAGGTCGTGCACCTCGCCGGGATCATGGCGACCGAGCTCGGCGCGAGCGTGAAGACGACGAAGCGCGCCGCGATGCTGCACGACATCGGCAAGGCGATGACGCACGAGGTCGAGGGGTCGCACGCAGGCATCTCGGCGCAGCTCGCGCGGCGGTACGGGGAATCGCAGGGCGTCGTCCACGCCGTCGAGGCGCACCACTACGAGGTGCAGCCGCAGACGGTCGAGGCGGTGCTGCTGATCGCCGCCGACGCGATCTCGGCGTCGCGGCCGGGCGCCCGCGGCGAGAGCCTCGAGCACTACATCAAGCGGCTCGAGTCGCTCGAGCAGCTCGCGGCCGCCAAGCCGGGCGTCGAGAAGGTATATGCGCTGCAGGCCGGCCGCGAGATCCGCGTCATCGTCAGCCCGAGCGACGTCGACGACGACGCCGCCGCGCTGCTCTCGCACGAGATCGCGCGGGAGATCGAGGACCAGCTCGAGTATCCGGGCCAGGTGAAGGTGACGGTGATCCGCGAGTCGCGCGCCGTCGACGTCGCGCGCAACCACGGGGCGCTCGTCGACCAGCCCGACGACGCGCCGATCCAGGCCGCCTAGCGCTGACCGTTCCGCTCCGGCGCAACCGCGACTTCATGCTGCTCCAGGCGGGGCAGACGCTGTCGGCTGCGGGCTCGCAGGTCGCGTCGATCGCGTATCCGCTGCTCGTCCTCGCGGTCACGCACTCGCCGTCGAAGGCCGGCATCGTCGGCTTCGCGACGCTGCTCCCCGGGCTCGTCGTCGCGCCGCTCGCCGGCGTGGCGGCGGATCACTGGGACCGGAAGCGGCTGATGATCGGCTGCGACGCCGTCCGCGCGGCCGCGATGGCGACGCTGGCCGCGCTCGTCTTCGAGCACGCGATCGCGTTCTGGGCGATCGCACTGCTCGCGTTCGTCGACAGCGCGTTCGGCACGCTCTTCAACATCGCGCAGACGGCGGCGCTCCGGTCGGTCGTGCCGGCAGCGCAGCTGCCCGACGCGGCCGGAGTCGTCGAGGGCCGGCGCGCGGCCGTGCGGCTCGGTGCGCCGCCGCTCGGCGGCGCGCTCTTCTCCGTGGCGCGCGGCGTGCCGTTCCTCGTCGACGCCGTCTCCTTCGCCGCGTCGACGGCTGCGCTGCTCGCGATGCGGTCGCCGTTCCAGCAGCCGCGCGACGCCGAGCCCGGCGGATTCCGCCGCCGTCTGGCGGAGGGCTTCGGCTACCTCTGGCGCCAGCCGTTCCTCCGGACGACGGCGTTCGTCTACGGGCTCGGCAACATCCTCGCGACCGGGATCTTCCTGATCCTCGTCGTCACCGCGCGCCGCCAGGGACTGAGCGGCGCGCAGATCGGCCTCCTGTTCACGGTGCTCGGCATCGCGACGCTCGTCGGCTCGGTGACGTCGCCGCTCCACCGGCGCTTCCTCGGCGTGCGCACGATTCTCCTGCTCGAGCTGTGGACGTGGACCGGCGCCTGGGTGTTCGTCGCGTGGCCGAACGTCTACTCGCTGCTCGCCGTCGTCGTCCCGTTCGGGCTGTGCGCGCCCGTCACCGACTCGGTCGTCGTCGGGTACATGACGGCGATGACGCCCGACCGGCTGCTCGGCCGCGTCGAGAGCGCGCGGCTGACGATCGCCGTCGCCGCCGCGCCGCTCGGGCCGCTCGCCGCAGGCTTCCTGCTCGATTCGGTCTCGGAGCGCGCGACCGTCGCGGCGTTCGCCGCGCTCGGGCTCGTCCTCGCGCTGTGGGGGACGCTCAGCCCCTCGATCCGGAAGGCGCCGAGCCTCGACGAGCTGGCTACCCTGACGGCCTGATGCGCTGTGGCCGCTGAGGATCAGAACGAACGCCGCATCTGGAAGGACCGGCGATCCGGCGACGAGCGCCGGCAGCCGCGCTCATCCTTCGTCGAGCGGATCGGCAAGGCGCTCGGCCGCCGTTCGGGCGACGACCGCCGCAGCGGCGGCGAGAGGCGCGGCAAGCGGTAGCTGATGCGCCGTTACCACCTCACGACGTTCGGCTGTCAAATGAACGCGCACGACAGTGAGCGGATCAAGGGCATGCTCGAGGAGCTCGGCCTCGGCGAGGCGCGCTCGCAGGACGACGCCGACGTCGTCGTCTTCAACACGTGCACGATCCGCGAGAAGCCCGACACGAAGTTCGCCGCTTACATGGGCGAGGCCGCTGCGCGCAAGCGCGAGCGCCCCGACATGGTGATCGCCGTCGGCGGCTGCTACGCGGAAGCGCAGCGCGAGCGGCTCTTCTCGCTGTACCCGCACGTCGACGTCGCGTTCGGGCCCGGCACGATCCCGCACCTCGCGGAGTGGCTCGGCGCCGGCGGCTTCGGCATCGCGCGCGGCGCGTGGGGGACGGCGGCGGAGCGGACGTTCGCCGCCGGGCTGCCGCAGCACCGCGAGCGCGGCTTTCAGGCGTGGGTGCAGATCTCGATGGGGTGCAACTCCGTCTGCTCGTACTGCATCGTCCCCGCCGTGCGCGGGCGCGAGGTCAGCCGCCGGCCCGGCGACATCCTCGCCGAAATCACGCGGCTCGCCGCCGACGGCGTCAAGGAGGTGACACTGCTCGGCCAGAACGTCAACTCGTACGGGCGCGACCTGCAGACCGACTTCTCGCAGCTGCTGCGCGCCGTCGACGCGATCGAGGGCATCGAGCGCATCCGCTTCACGAGCCCGCACCCGAAGGACTTCCGCCGCGAGGTGATCGAGGCGATGGCGGAGTGCGACGCGGTCTGCGAGCACGCGCACCTGCCGCTGCAGTCGGGCTCGACCCGCATCCTCAAGGCGATGCGGCGCACGTACTCGCGCGAGCGCTACGTCAAGCTCGCGCATGAGATGCGCGCCGCCATTCCCGACCTCGCGCTCGGCACCGACATCATCGTCGGCTTCCCCGGCGAGACCGAGGACGACTTCCGCGAGACGCTCGAGGTCGTCGAGGAGGTCGGCTTCGACAGCGCCTTCACCTTCGTCTACTCGCCGCGGCACGGGACGGAAGCCGCGTCGATGCCCGACCAGGTCGGCGAGGACGTGAAGCGCGAACGGATCGAGCGGCTCGTCGAGGTCGTGCAGCGCGTCGCCGCGAGGCGGAACGCGCAGCGCGTCGGCCTCGTCGAGGAGGTGCTCGTCGAAGGTCCCAGCCGCACCGATCCGTCGATCCTCCGCGGCCGGACGAGGCGCAACACGACCGTCAACTTCACGGGCGACGCCGACCCCGGCGAGCTCGTCGACGTGCGCGTCGAGCGGGCTACTTCAACGACGCTTGCAGGCGCCGCAGTCCGAGCGCCGCAGGCAGCGTCGGCAGCCAGAAGTTGAAGATCCGGTAGGCGAAGACGGCGAGCACCGCGGCCGCGAGCTCGATGCCGCACCAGGAGAGCGCGAACGGCAGCAGTGCCTCGACCGCGCCGGCGCCGCCGAACGGCAGCGTCCGCCGTGAGAGCGCGTAGCCCGTCGCGTATGCCATCAGCAGGATCGAGATGTCCGGCGTCCCGTGCGTGAACGCCTGCAGACACGCCCACAGGCAGACGATGTCGCCGAACCAGTAGACGGCCGTGCCGAGCGGCCCGATCAGATGCTTCGGCCGCGTGAACAGGCACTTGAGCATGTGGACCGACTCGAGCATGTGCCCGATCGTCCCGCGCCACCCGGCCTTGCCGACGAAACGATCTCGCCGCTCGACGGCGACGATCGCGGCGGCGAAGCCGAGGGGCACCGCGATCGCCCACGGCAGCGTCAGCCCGGGCGACGGCTTCTGCACGCCCTGCGCAAGGAACTGGATCGCGACGACGCAGGCAGCCGGCGCAAGCAGCGCGTACTCGAGCGCACCGAGACCCATCACGCGCACACGGACGTCGCGGTCGGACATCCCGGCCTTCTTGAACGCGTGGACGTCGATCGCGAAGCCGCCGCGCGCGACGAAAGGCCCGAACCCCGCCGTCACGGCCGCGACCGCATCCATGCGGGCGATCGCACGGCCGTCCTCGACGCGGGCGACCTCGCGGTAGCTGAAGACGTAGCCGACGTACGCGAGCACCTCGGCGCCGAAGGCGACCGCGAACCAGACGGGATCGATCGTCATCAGCCGGTGGAAGACGCGGTCGAAATCTGCGACCCACGCCATCGCAATCAGCGTCCCGACCGCGATGATCGCGCTGCCGAGCATGAAGACGGCCGACTCCTTGCGAGTCCGCTCGATCGAGGTCTTGACCCTCATCCAACGTAGAACGGTCGAGAGAATGTCCAGGTGACGGTTATCGGCATCTTCGGGCCCACCGCGAGCGGCAAATCGAGGGTTGCCGAGACCGTAGCCGCGGCGGTCCGCGGCGAGCTCGTGTCGGCCGATGCGATGCAGGTCTACCGCGGCTTGCCGATCCTCACCAACCAGTCGCCGGCCCGGCTGGTCGGCGTCTGGCCCCTCGCCAAGGAGGCCTCGGTCGGCGAGTACGCGCCGCTCGCCCACGCGGCGATCGACGAGATCCTCGCGGCTGGACGCACGCCGATCGTCGTCGGGGGGACGGGGCTCTATTTCCGGGCGGCGCTCGCCGAGCTCGAGCTGCCGCCGGCGCCGGCCCCCGGTGCGCGGGAGCGCTGGGTCGCGCTCTACGACGCGGACCCGGCAGTGGCGCACGCGCGGCTCCGCGAGCTCGACCCGGCCGCCGCCGAGGCGGTGCACGCCAACGACCGCCGCCGGGTCGTCCGCGCCCTCGAGCTCGCCGAGGCAGGGGCCTCGCTCGTCGGCGACCGCCTCTGGAGCACGCACACACGCCGGCCGACGCTGATCGTCGGCCTCGACCCGCCGAGGGAGGAGCTCGAGCGCCGCATCGTCGAGCGCACGCGCGCCATGTTCGAGGCCGGCGTCCAGGACGAGGTGCGCGCGGCGCTCGCGCAGCCGATCTCACGCACGGCGCGCAAGACGCTCGGCCTCGACGAGGTCGTATCGCTGCCGCGGGAGCAGGCGATCGACGCGATCGTCGCGCGGACGCGGCGCTACGCGTCCTACCAGCGCAAGTGGATGCGGCGGATTCCGGGCCTCGTTATCGTCGAGACCGCCGATGACGTCGTCGCTCTGGCACGCGCACGGGAATGAATACCTCGTCGCTGACGGCGGCTACGAGATGCAGGGCGACGGCGCGATCGAGGTCGAGCGCGTCGACGGCGACGACGTCTGGATCGCGATCCGCAATCCCGACGGCTCGCTCGCGGAGATGTCCGGCAACGGGACGCGCATCGCGGGCGCCTGGCTGATGGACCGCACCGGCTCGGACGTGGCGCGAGTCCACGTGGGCCCGCGCACGGTCGAGGTCCGCCGCGACGGCGATCTCTTCGAGTCCGACATGGGGGAGATCGAGGTGTTCGCGCCCGAAGAGGTGGACGGAGTCGAGCTGACGCGCGTCGTCGTCGGCAATCCGCACGCCGTCGTCGTCGGCGACCCGGCCGATGTCGCCGAGCTCGGGCCGCGGCTCGAGACGCACCGGCACTTCCCGAATCGCACGAACGTGCAGGTGGCGCGCGTCGATGCGCCCGGCGAGGTGACCGCGCGGGTCTGGGAGCGCGGGGTGGGCGAGACGAGCGCGTCCGGCTCGAGCGCGGTCGCGGTCGCGGCCGCGACGCACCGTGACGGCGAGGTGCTCGTGCACTTCCCGGGCGGCGATCTGCGTGTGCGCCTCCGCGACGGCCGGGCGACGCTGACCGGCCCTGCCGAGCGCCGCTAGCTGGCGATCTCGTACTCGCGCAGGACGTCGTTGAGCGACGTCTTCAGATCCGTCTGTGCGTTGCGCCAGCCGATGATCAGCGCGCAGCTCAGGTTGTACGTGCCGGCCGGAAACTCCTTCGGCCGCGTCCCGGGCACGACGACGGCGTTCGCCGGCACGTAGCCGCGGTGCTCGACGGGCTCGTCCCCGGTGACGTCGATCACGGGCACCGAGCCGGTGAGCGACACGTTCGGCGCCAGCACGGCGCGCTCGCCGACGACGATGCCCTCGACGAGAATGCAGCGCGAGCCGATGAACGCACCGTCCTCGACGATCACCGGCCGCGCCTGCACCGGCTCGAGGACGCCGCCGATGCCGACGCCGCCGGCGAGGTGCACGTCGGCGCCGATCTGCGCGCACGAGCCGACCGTCGCCCACGTGTCGACCATCGTGTTCGGGCCGACCCACGCGCCGATGTTCACGTAGCTCGGCATCATCACGACGCCCGGCGAGAGGAACGCGCCGTAGCGCGCCGTCGCCGGCGGCACGACACGCACGCCGAGCTCCGCGTAGTTCCGCTTCAACGGGATCTTGTCGACGTACTGGTACGGCCCGACCTCGATCGGCTCGACCTTCGAGATGCGGAAGTAGTCGAGGATCGCCGCCTTCGCATCCTCGTTGACGCGCCACTCGCCGTCGCGCTTCTCCGCGACGCGCACCTCGCCGCGGTCGAGCGCGTCGATCGTCTCCAATGTGCTGCTCACAGCGACCGCAGTATCTCCGCCGCGCGGCGGCATTCGTCGAGGGTGGGGACGAGCGCGAAGCGGATGTAGCCGGCGCCGCTCGGCCCGAAGAAGTCGCCGGGCGAGACGAGCACGCCGCGGTCGAGCAGCCGGTCGACGGTGCCGTCGGGCGCGACGACCCAGAGATACATCGTCGCCTGACTCGCGACGATCTCCCAGCCGCACGCCTCGATCGCAGGGATGATCACGTCGCGCTTCGCCGCGTAGCGCGCCCGCGTCTCCTCGACGTGCCGCTCGTCGTTCCAGGCGGCGACCGAGGCGCGCTGCACGAACTCCTGCGGCGCCGTCCCGACCGTCGGCCGGTACGCCTTCAGCGCCGCGATCACCTCGGGCGGCGCAGCGACAAACCCCGACCGGTAGCCCGTCATCGACGAGCGCTTCGAGAGCGTCTGGAAGACGATCACACGCGAGCGGTCCGCAACCTGCAGCGCCGAGACAGGTGGCTCGTCGAACCAGAGCTCGGTGTACGCCTCGTCAGAGGCGATCCAGAAGTCGAGCTCGCGCGCCCGCTCCGCGAGCCGCTCGTAGAACGTGAGCGGCGCCGGCGCGCCGGTCGGGTTGTGCGGGTAGTTGACCCAGAGGAGCGCGATGTCGTCGCCGAGCGCGTCGAGGTCGGGGAGAAAGTCGTTCTCCCGCAGCAGCGGCAGGGTGCGCACGCGCGCGCCGGCGAAGAGGGCGCCGCGCTCGTACACCGGGTACGCCGGCTCGCCGTACGCGACCACCTTGCCGCCCGTATCGACCACTTCCGCCAACGAAAAGATCGCCTCCTTCGAGCCGTACGTCGGCACGACCTCGGTGCCGGGATCGAGCGGCACGCCGAACCGCGTCCCGCACCAGCGCGCAACCGCCTCGCGCAGCTCGGGCAGGCCCGCGGCCAGGGGATACGGCGAGCGCTCCGGCAGCGCCTCGACGAGCGCGCGGCGGATCATCGGATCGGTCGGCTCGTTCGGATCGCCCTTGCCGAAGTCGATCACCTCGACGCCGGCCTCGAGCAGCTCGCGTCGCTTCTCCTCGAGGCGCACGAACGGGTACGTCGCCAGCTCCGCGAGCGTCGGATTGATCACGCGAGGAACGCCCGCAGCGTCTCGTACGCCTGCTCGAGGTTCGCGATCGGCACCTGCTCATCTTGCCGGTGCGCGTAGCGCGTCAGGCCGGGCCCGTAGTTGATCGCGTCGATCCCCTGCTCGGCGAACTGCGCGACCGGTGTCCACGCCTGCTTCGGCGCGACGGCGGGCACGAGCTCGCGCAGCCGCCGTGCTTGCCGGTTGCCCAGCGCCGGCGGTGCCGACGGCGAATTGCTGAGGATCTCGAGCTCGCCGTGCGGCACGAGCGCGCGCAGCCGCTGCTCGGCGCCGTCGCCCATGTAGCGGAAGTTGAGCTCGACGCTCGCGCTTGCGGGCACGACGTTCGCCGCGATCCCACCCTCGACGCGCACCGCACTGACGACCTCGCGGTACGTCAGCCCGTCGAGCTCGACGTCGCGCGGCTCGAGCTCGGCGAGCGTCTGCAGCCCGCGCACGAGCTCGTGGATCGCGTTCACGCCGGTCCACGGCCGCGCCGAGTGCGCACTCTCGCCGTGGAAGGTGACACGCGCCTGGATGTTGCCGAGGCAGCCGGCATGGAGGATGCAGTCGGTCGGCTCCATGACGACCGCCAGCTCGACGCCGTCGAGCAGGTCGGTCGCGAACAGCGCCGGCAGCGGCGACTCGGTGACGGGCACCTCCTCGCGCGTGAAGAAGAGGTAGCGCGCCGGCGCGCCCGCCCGCGCGAGCTCGACCATCACCGCCACGCCGCCCTTCATGTCGGACGCGCCGACGCCGTGCACGGCGCCGTCGGCGATCCGGCCGGGGAGGTTGCCTTGCGCCGGGATCGTGTCCAGGTGACCCGCGAGCACGACCGGCCCGTCGCCGTAGAGCAGCACCTCGCCGTTGTCGAACGTCGGCGTGCCCGGCAGCAACTCGCGGATCAGCGCGACTGCGGCGGCTTCGTTCCGGCTCTCCGACGCAGTGTCGACGAGCCGAAGCGTCGTCTGGGCCAGATCGGGCACGGCGTCATAATGGCTGCCATGGAGGAACCGGAGCGCGGCTTCGTCCTGGCCGTGCTCGGTCAGGGCGTGGATGCAGACGATGAGCTGGGCGAGCTCGAGGAGCTCGCGCGCACCGCGGGCGTCGAGCCCGTCTCCCGCGTGGTCCAGCACCGGGCGCAGCCGGATCCACGGACGTACGTCGGTAAGGGCAAGCTCGAGGAGCTGAAGGAGTCGTACAAGGCGACCGCGTCGGAGGTGCTGCTCGTCGACGACGAGCTCAGCCCGTCGCAGCAGCGGCTGCTCGAGAACGAGCTGCAAGCGCGCGTCGTCGACAGGACGCAGCTGATCCTCGACATCTTCGCCCAGCACGCGGTCACCGCCGAGGGGAAGCTCCAGGTCGAGCTGGCGCAGCTCGAGTACAACCTGCCGCGCATGCGGGGGATGTGGCAGCACCTCGAGCGGCTCGGCGGCGGCGTCGGCACACGAGGCCCCGGCGAGTCGCAGCTCGAGACCGACCGCCGCCTGGCGCGGCGGCGCGTGTCGCTGCTCAAGTCGCGGCTGAAGGAGCTCGGGCACCAGCGCGAGATCCGCCGCAAGGAGCGCCGTCGGACCGAGATCCCGACCGTCGCGCTCGCCGGCTATACGAACGTCGGCAAGTCGACGCTGCTCAACGCCCTGACCGACGCCGGCGTCTCCGTGCGCAATCGCCTGTTCGAGACGCTCGACCCGACGACGCGCGGCTTCGAGCACGACGGTCGCCGCTACCTCGTCACCGACACCGTCGGCTTCGTGCGGCGGCTGCCGCATCAGCTCGTGGAGGGCTTCGCGGCGACGCTCGAGGAGACGCTCGTCGCCGACCTCGTCCTGCACGTCGTCGACGGCTCGGCGCCGGCCGAGCGCCTGAGCGAGCAGATCGCGTCGGTCAACGCCGTCCTGCACGAGATCGGCGCCGCCGATCTCCCGCGCGAGCTCGTCGTCAACAAGATCGACCTCGTCGCCAGCGCCGGTCGCCGGATGCTCGCCAATCGCTATCCCGATTCGCTGCAGGTGTCGGCGGAGACGGGCGAGGGGCTCGAGGAGCTGCGCGCGCGCATCGCCGAGCGGTTCGCCGAGCGGTTCGAGCGCGTGCGGCTGCTGCTGCCGTACGAGGAGGGCGGGAAGCTGAACGAGCTGTACGCGCTCGGCGCGCCGATCGACGAGCGCGAGGACACCGACGAGGGTGTGCTCGTGCTCGCGCGGCTGCCGAAGCGCGAGATCCGCCGGTTCGCGTCCTATGTGGTCGCGTGATCGAGCTCCCGTTCCAACGCCTCCGCGAAGATGCAGTCGTTCCATCCCGTGCGTACGCCGGTGACGCCGGCCTCGATCTGACGGCGTGCGAGCGCGTCGACCTCGGCCCGGGGGAGCGGCGGCTTGTCGGCACCGGGCTCGCGGTCGCGATCCCCGACGGATACGCAGGGTTCGTGCAACCGCGATCGGGCCTCGCGGCGAAGCACGGGATCACGATCGTCAACACGCCGGGGCTCGTCGACTCCGGCTACCGCGGCGAGCTGAAGGTGATCCTCCTCAACACCGACGCGCGCGAGACCTTCGTCGTCGAGCCGGGCATGCGCATCGCTCAGCTCGTCCTGATCGCGCTGCCCGAGGTGGTGCCGACCGTCGTCGACGAGCTGCCCGGAAGCGAGCGGGGGGAGAGGGGGTTCGGCTCGAGTGCCCCTTGAGCCGAGGATCCGCGTCAGCGCCGTGCTGCGCTGGAACGACCGCGTGCTGCTCTGCCGGCACGAGAAGGGCGACCGCGAGTACTGGCTGCTTCCCGGTGGGGGCGTCAACTCCGGCGAGAGCCTCACCGACGCGCTGCACCGCGAGCTCCGTGAGGAGTGCGGCATCGAGGACGAGCTGCCGGTCGAGGGGCCCGTCGCGATCGTCGACTCGATCGCGCCGCAGCGCGCGCTCGTGACGAAGCACGTCGTGCACATCATCTTCGCGGCCGACCTGAACGGCCGCTCGCTCGAGGCGGTCACCTCCGCGGACGTCGCGGTTCGCGGCCACCGGCTCGTCGACGCGGTGGAGCTGCGCGAGATCGTGCTGCATCCGCCGATTCAGCGGTTTCTCGAGCGCTGGCAGCCGGGAGACCCCGCCGTGTACCTCGGCTCGCTCTGGGCGCCGTGATCAGGCTCGTCTCGATCAACGGCTATCGGGCCGTCCGCGACCTGGCCTTCGAGCCCGGCAAGGTGTGCGCGCTCGTCGGTGAGGCGTCGAGCGGCAAGTCGACGGTGCTGACGGCGATCTGGACGCTGCTCGAGGCCGCGGCGCCGCCGCCGACGATCGACGACGTCTCGCGCGGCATGTCCGGGCGGATCCACCTCGAGGCGGAGCTCGAGCGCGGCCAGGTGATCTTCCTCGACGCGCGGCCGCCCGACACGCTCAACCTCAACCGCGCCGGTGCGCCGCCCGTCCTCTTCTTTCCCGCGAACCTGCGCGCGCGGTCGCTCGTCGCGCCGGCGACCGCCGCCGGCGCGGGCGACGTCGCGCAGCTCTTCGAGCCGCCGGTCGCCGACCACCACTGGTCGCAGCTCGACGGCGGCCTGCAGCTCGTCCTCGGCATGGAGCGGCTGCTCGCCTCGAACCTGCGCCGCTTCGTCCTCCTGATCGAGGAGCCGGAGCTCTATCTCAGCCCGCACACGCAGCGGCATCTCTTCCGGCTGCTGCGCGCGCTCGCGCAACGCGGCAACCAGATCCTCTACTCGACGCACGCACCGGTCTTTCTCAGCGTCGACCGGATGGAGGAGCTCGCGCTCGTGCGGCACAGCGAGGACGAGGGCACGACGCTGCTCCAGCCGGACCCGCTCGCCGAGGCGGAGGCATTCCGCGTTCTCTCGGAATTCGACAGCGACCGCGCGGAGCTCTTCCTCGCGCGCGCCGTGCTGCTCGTCGAGGGCCGGACGGAGAAGATGACGTTCCCATACGTGTTCGACGCGCTCGGCCACGAGGCGGACAAGGAGGGAGTCCTCGTCCTCGAGACCGGCGGCAAGGGGAACATCCCGCTGTTCGCGCGCATCTGCAACGCGTGCGAGATCCCGTACGTCGTCGTCCACGACCGCGACGCGCCGCAGGGCCAGCGGCCCGTGGAATCGGAGCGCGTCGTCAACCGGCAGATCCAGCAGGTCGCCGGCAGGCGGCGCACGGTCGTGCTGACGCCGGACTTCGAGGCGGTCGCCGGCATGAAGACGCGCGGCCGCGGCCGCAAGCCGCGCAAGGCGGTCGCCCGTTTCTCGGCCAACGACGGCGACGTGCCGCAGCCGCTCCGCACCGCGGTCGAGAAGGTGTTGCGCGCGGCTCGAACGGGCGGCTAGACGGAACGACCGCCGCGCGTGCGCGCGCGCTCGGCCGAGACCTGCTGCGCCTGTGCTTCGAGCTCGTCCGGCAGCGGCGCGAGCTCCGGCGGCTCGCCGCCCGCGCGGTGCGCGAGGGCCTGTGCGAGCAGCCAGTCGGCGAGCCGCGGGTTGCGCGGGAGCAGCGGGCCGTGCAGGTACGTGCCGACCGCGCGCTCCAGTCGGCATCCCTCGTAGCCGCTCTTACCGTCGTTGCCGTAGCCGGAGACGACGCGGCCGAGCGGCTGCGCGCCGGCGTCGAGCTTCGTGCGGCCCGCGTGGTTCTCGAAGCCGGCGATCGGGCCGAGATCGGTCTCGAGGAGAACGTCGCCGATCATCCGCGTGTCGCCGGCGACCGTCTCCAGGGGGAGCAGCCCGACGCCCGGCATCTCCTCGCCGTGGAAGCCGCGGTAGCCGCGGCCGAGCAGCTGGTAGCCGCCGCACACCGCGAGCAGCGCTGCACCGTCGTGCACCGCCTCGATCAGCGGCGCCGCCTTCGCGGCGAGGTTCTCGGCGACGAGGAACTGCTCGCGGTCCTGGCCGCCGCCGACGTAGTAGAGGTCGTGTGCGCCGGGGACGATCGGATCGTCCATGCCGATTGCGGTCACGTCGAGCTCATGCCCGCGCCACGCTGCACGCCGTGCGAAGACGGCGATGTTGCCGCGGTCGGCGTAGATGTTCAGGTAGTCGGGATAGAGGTGCCCAACCCGAATTCTCACGCCGCGCGTTCCCAGTACCGCTTCGCGAGGCCGCGTTCGGCGACGATCCGCTGCAGCGCGAGCATCGCCGTGTATGTCGGCAGGACGACGAGCTCCTCGCCGTCGGCCGTCAGCTCGAGCCCGCGGTCGAGCGCGCGCGCCAGGTCGGGCTCGACCTCGAGCGCGTCCTCGTCGAGCCCGCCGTACTTGCAGCGGAGCGCGAGCTCCGCCGCGCGGCTGCCGCTCGCGACGACGCGCTCGATTCCCGCCAAGAGCGGTTCGAAGTCGACGTCCCAGATCCACGACACGTCGCGGCCGTCGGCGATCGCGTCGTTCAGCGCGATCACGGCGATCCGCGGCGGGCGACCCTCGACGAGCGTCCGCACGGCTTCGTTCGCGCCCGCCGGGTTCTTGATCAGCAGCAGCAGGAGCCGCTTGCCGTCGACCGGGATGCGCTCGAACCGGCCGAAGGCGGCGCTGAACCGGCCGAGCCCCGCGACGATCTCGTCGAGCGTCGACCCGAGCGCACCCGCGAGCGCCGCTGCGCCGAGCGCGTTGTAGACGTTGTACAGGCCCGGGAGCGCGAGCTCGACCCGGCGCGCCCCGTCCGGCGTGACGAGGTCGAACGCCGCCCGCTCGAGGCCCTGCAGCTCGATCGCGCGCGCGGCGACGTCGAGTGCCGGCCGCGCATGGCCGCAATTCGGGCAGCGGTAGTCGCCGAGGTGGCCGACGTAGGCGGCGGCGTAGTCGTACGGCGTGCCGCAGCGGATGCAGTACTTCGAGTCGGCCGCGTGCTGCAGCGACGGCCGGGCGACCGACGGGTCGTCGAGCCCGTAGTGGACGGCGCCGCCGAGGGACCCGACCTGCGGGTCGTCGGCGTTCAGGACGACCGTCGTCGCCGCGGGCAGCTCGGCGACGGCCCGGCGCCAGCGCTCGGCGATCAGCTCGAGCTCGCCGTAGCGGTCGAGCTGGTCGCGGAAGAGGTTGCCGAGGAGGACGGCGCGCGGCTGGACCCGCCGCATCACCTCCGGCAGCGCCGCCTCGTCGACCTCGAGCAGCCCGAGCTCGGCATCGGCGGCGGAGAGGAGGGTGGAGGCGACGCCGGAGACGAGGTTCGCGCCGGACCGGTTGTGCGCGAGGCGGAACCGCGGGCGGAGGATCTCGGCGAGCATCGCCGAGGTCGTCGTCTTGCCGTTCGTCGCCGAGACGACGGCCGTCCCGTCGGGCAGCCGCGCCGCCAGCTTGTCGATCGCTCCGGGGTCGAGCTTCGAGAGCAGCTTGCCCGGCACCGTCATGCCGGCACCGGCGCCGACGAGACGCGACAGCGCCGCGACGGCGCGTGCGGCGGCGATCTCGGCGGCGAGGCGCATCGTCCCGAGCCTATGCGAGCCGCGGACCCCCTCGAACGAGGGAACTTACCCGCTTCCGAGCGGGTCCTGACCCTTCCGGGGGACGTAGCGCGCCCGCCTCGACCATACGTTCAACACGCTTCCACGTGTATCTGCGGCCCGTGCGCGACGAGCGCACGAGAAAAGAGGAAGGGTAGATGCGGCAAAACCGAGCGAATGCAAGTCAGGATCGCTCGAACGCGCTTTGGGGACGGGGCTCGCGCGGCGAGGCCCGTCAGAATGCGTTGTGGGGTCGCGGCGGCCGGCGTGCCGGCGCGGTCGTCCTCACGACGGTCACTGCGTTCACGATGGCTGCGACTCTCGCAGTCGCATCGTCCGGTTCGAACAAGTCCGATGGGGACCATTCGAACCTGAAGGCGTACGTCGAGGCGTCGCTCCTCGCGTCCGTCGAGCAGAACCCGAAGCAGTCGTTCGACGTGATCGTCGAGGGCGCCGACCGGAAGGGAACCTCCGCCGGTCTCGTCAAGAAGATGCTCAGCGACAACAGCGGCCCGTCGGATGAGAACATCGGCAGGGGGAACGTCAAGAAGCAGTTCCTGTCGATCAACGGCGCGCAGCTGACGCTGACGGGTAAGCAGATCCTCCGCCTCGCGAAGACCGGGGTCGCCGGCGCGATCCTCGCGAACGAGATGGTGGAGAAGACCGGCAACGTCGATATCGGCCTGAGCACGTACAACTCGCAGCTCTGGCCCTGGTCGTCGGGCGCCGTGATCAACTGGCTCAACATCACGCCGAAGGCGCCGACGATCGCCGTCGTCGACTCGGGTATCGACCCGGCTCACACGGCGGACTTCGGCGGGCGGCTGCTCGGCCAGGTCAACCTGACGAGCCTGGCGCCGAACTCGCCGGGTGACGGCTACGGCCACGGCACGTTCGTCGCCGGCATTGCTGCCGGCGCGGCGACCGGGTATGCGGGGACGGCCCCGACGGCGAACCTGCTCTCGGTCGACGTGATGAACGACGCCGGCCAGGCGACCGTCGCTGATGTCGTGGCGGGTGCAGACTGGATCCTCCAGAACAAGGCCACCTACAACATCAAGGTCGCCAACTTCTCCCTGCACGCGGTCAACCGGGCGAGCGTCATGTTCGACCCGCTCGACCAGGCCGTGGAGAGGCTGTGGCTGAACGGCGTCGTCGTCGTCGCCGCGTCGGGCAACTACGCGGTCAACGGTGCGCAGAGCAACGTGCCCTTCGCGCCGGGCAACGACCCGTTCGTGATCACCGTCGGCGCGGCCGACACGCTGGGCACGATGACCCAGAGCGACGACACGGCTGCGCCGTGGTCGGCCTGGGGCTACTCGCCCGACGGCTTCCGCAAGCCGGAAGTCAGCGCTCCCGGCCGGTACATGGTCGGCCCGGTCTCGAACGGCGGCGGGCTCGCGCTCGAGCGGCCCGACCACGTCGTGTCGAGCGGATACATGCAGCTGAGCGGCACGTCGTTCGCGGCGCCGGTCGTCTCCGGCATCGCGGCGATGCTCGTCGCGCAGCACCCGACCTGGACGACGGGGCAGATCAAGGGCGCGATCATGGCGACCGCGGTGCCGACCAAGAGCACGGCGGTTGCGCCCGGCCAGCTCGGCGTCGGCGAGGCGAACGCACTGTATGCCCGCGTCTACTCCGCGACGCCGCCGAACCCGAACAGCCCGCTGCTCCAGTACGTGACGACGGCTGCTGACGGCACGAAGGTGTTCAACGCCTCGGCCTGGCAGTCGGCGGCCCTCGGGAACACGGTCTGGGACGCGGCGGCCTGGAGCGACGCGGCCTGGTCGAGCGCGGCCTGGTCGAGCGTTGCCTGGTCGAGCGCGGCCTGGAGCGACGCCGCGTGGGCATCGGCTGCCTGGGGCAGCGCGGCCTGGAGCGACGCCGCGTGGAGCGACGCTGCGTGGAGCGACGCGGCCTGGGCCGACAGCGCGGAGTCGGAGGCAGTCGGCGACACGCCGATCGTCGACCCGACGACGCAGGACGCGACCGAGGCGAGCCTCGGGATCGTCAACCCCGTGGTCGACGCGACGTCGACCCTGGTCGGCGGCCTCCAGCCGTAGACCGATCGCACTACCCTGAATCGCGTGAGCGGGCCCTCCGGGGCCCGCTTCGCGTTTCCGCGCTTGTCGTCCGGTATCCCCGAACGGGGGATGCCTTTCGAGGGATCTGTTCCGACACTTCCGTCATGGCTCTGCGGCCTTCCGCGGACGTGCGCAAGTGAGCGCTCTTCCCGACTCCCTTCCCGCTGACCTCGTCGACGAGGCCCCGGAGGCGGACGCACCGAGCGGCCTGCCGACCGCGGCGAAGATCTACCTCGCCGTGCTCGCGGTCGTGACGGCGGCGGCGGCCGGCGACTTCTACTACAAGGCGACGAGCATCCGGCACGGCTGGGCGACGTTCGCCGTCCTTGCGCTGGCGGCGACGGTCGCGCAGGTGTTCCCGGTCAAGTCGCCGCGGAACATGATGTACCACACCTCCGTCGTCTTCCTCGTCGCGGCGGCCCTGCTCCTCCCGCCCGAGCTGATCGTCCTGATCCCGCTCGTGCAGACGGTCCCGGAGTGGTTGAAGGAGCGCTACCCGTGGTTCATCCAGATGTTCAACATCTCGAACTACACGCTCGACGCGCTCGCGGCGTGGGCGGTCTACGACGTCGTCGACGTCCACGGGCACGGCCTCGTCGCGAATGAGAGCGCGCGCTTCGCGCTCGCCGGGCTGCTGGCCGCGCTCGCGTTCGTCCTCGTCAACCACGTGCTCGTCGCGCTGATCCTCAAGCTCGGGCGCAACCACAGCTTCCGTGAGACCGGCCTCTTCAGCGCCGAGATGATCTCCGTCGACGTCGTGCTGACGATCCTCGGCGTCTCGCTCGCCGCGTTCTGGCACTGGGACCGCTGGATGATCTTCGCGGCGCTCGCGCCGCTGATCGTCGTCCACCGCTCGCTGAGCGTTCCGCAGCTGCAGGCGGAGGCACGGGTCGACCCGAAGACCGGGCTGTACAACGCCCGCTATTTCGCGACGACGCTCGCCGGCGAGATCGCGCGCGCCGCCCGCTTCGAGCGGCCGATGTCGCTGATCATGGCCGACCTCGACCTGCTGCGCGACATCAACAACAGCTACGGCCACCTCGCAGGCGACGCAGTCCTGACCGGGATCGCCGAGATCTTCCGGCAGCAGCTCCGCCACTACGACGTGCCGGCGCGGTTCGGCGGCGAGGAGTTCTCGATCCTCCTGCCCGAAACGCCGCCGGAGCAGGCGATGGAGATCGCCGAGCGGATCCGCCGCGCCGTCGCCGAGAAGGAGTTCGAGGTCGACACGGCGGCCGAGCCGATCCGCGCAACGGTGTCGATCGGCGTCGCCGGCTTCCCGAAGGACGGCGTCGACGCGAACGAGCTGATCCACCAGGCCGACCTCGCCGTCTATCGCGCGAAGCTCCAGGGCCGCAACCGCGTCCTCGGCGCCAGCACCGAGCCGCTCCTGATGGCGGCGGAGCGCAGCGCGAAGCTGCGCGCCGTGGTCGAGGAGGAGACGTCGAACGTCGCCGCGGCCGCGGGCCTGCCGCCTGTCGAGATGTACGAGGTCGCCGCGACGGCCGCGCCCGTCCAGGAGCGGCGCGCCTCGACGCCGAAGCCGCGCACCCTGCACGGCCCGACGTTCTTCTCGCTGTCGTTGCGGCTCGCCTTCATCGTCGCCGGCGTCAGCGTCCTCGGCATCGGCGCCGGCGTGTTCGGGCTCTGGTTCGGTCACAGCAGCGATTACATCGGCCTGCTCGCGATCCTCGCGCTCGTCGGCGCCGGTCAGGCGCTGTCGTACGAAGCGGTCGAGCTCGAGGGCTCACTGTCGGTCAGCGTCGTCGGCTCCCTCGCGGGGGCGGCGCTGTTCGGGTACCGCGCAGCCCTGCCGCTCGCGATCACGATCGCGATCGTCGACTGGAGCGCCCGCCGCAACTCGCTCCACCACGTCGTCTACAACATCGGCACGATGGCCGCCTCGTCGCTCGCGGCCGCGGCGTTCTTCTCGATCCACACGGGCAGCGGCACGAACGCGGGGCGCGGGCTGACCGCGCTGCTCGGCATCGGCGCGGGCGCGCTCTACTTCCTCGTCAACATGGGGCTGCTGAGCCTCGCGTCGGCGGTCGAGGGCCACGAGAACCCGATCAGCGTCTTCCGCGAGCGGTATGCGTGGCTGCTGCCGCACTACGTCGTCTACGGCTTCATCGGCGCTGTCATGGCCGTCGCGTACGACGACGTGAAGCTCTACGCGCTCGCGGTCTTCGCAGTCCCGCTGCTGCTGATGCGCAAGACGCAGGAGTCGTATCTCAAGCACACGCAGAAGTCGGCGATGAAGCTGCGCGAGGCGGCGGAGACGATCCAGTCGCAGAACGTCTCGCTCGAGCAGGCGAACAAGGCGCTCCGCGAGCGGTCGACGCAGGCGATGGAGTCGCTGTCGGCGACGGTCGACGCACGTGACTCGTACACGGCCGGTCACTCGCGCCGTGTGCAGCAGCTGTCGCTCGCGCTCGGCCGGGAGCTCGGCCTGTCGCAGGCGGAGCTCGACCTGCTCGGCCATGCCGCGCTCTTCCACGACATCGGCAAGCTCGCGATCCCCGACTCGATCCTCCTGAAGCCGGCCAGCCTGACCGCCGAGGAGTGGGCGATCATGCAGGGCCACGCCGAGGAGGGCGCGCGGATCATCGATCGCCTCGGCTTCCTGCAGGACGCCGTGCCGGCGATCCGCCATCACCACGAGCGGTTCGACGGCACCGGCTACCCGCAGCGGCTGCAGGGCGAGGAGATCCCGCTCGGCGCCCGGATCATCCACGTCGCCGACGCGCTCGACTCGATGCTGACGACGCGCATCTACCGCGCTGCCCGCTCGGTCGACGAGGCGCTCGCCGAGGTCAAGGCGAAATCGGGGTCGCAGTTCTGCCCGCGCTGCGTCGCATCCCTGACGAGGATCCTGCCGCTCGAGTCCGTCGTTTCGGAGCTGCCGCCCGTGGCGCCGCAGCTCGTCAAGGCCTCCTGACCCGAAAGCCTCCCGACGTCCCGGCGCTGCTCGCCGTCCTGCGCGAGCACGGCGTGCGGTTTATCATCACCGGCTCGGTCGCTGCGTTGCTTCACGGCGTCCCGCTCGAGCCGGGCGACCTCGACGTGACGCCGGCGCTCGACCGCGAGAACCTCGAGCGGCTCGCTGCGGCGCTCACCGAGCTGGAGGCGACGCCAAGCGTCGGCGCCGGGAAGCGGGAGGGAGGCACCTGGGTCGAGACGGGCGGCCAGGTGCCGTGGCCGCCGGACCCGGGCGAGCCGGAGTCCTTCGACACGCTCCTCGCGTCGCGGCTCGGCGCGATCGACGTCGTCCCCGAAGTCTCGGGCACGTACGAGGCGCTGCTGCCGCGCTCGGTCGAGATCGGCGGTATCGCGATCGCGTCGATCGACGACCTGCTGGCGACGATGACGCAGGCGAAGCACGTCGAGCGCGCGGCCGCGCTGCGCGCCCTCCGGCGCTAGCGCCTACTTGCGGTTCGTTCAGCTTGATCTACCATTCTTGGCATGCCCAAGAAGCCGCTGGTCGAGATCGACCCGGCACGGCTGGCGGAGTTCCAGGCGGGAATCCGCAAGCGCTATTCGGACGAGCAGATCCTCGAGGAGCTCCGGGCGTGCGCCGCGCGGCTCGGCCGCTCGCCGACGATGCGGGAGTTCTCGGCGGATCCGCAGACGACCGTCCATCCGCAGACCGTGATCGAGCACTTCGGCGCCTGGAACAAGGCGAAGCGGGCCGCGGGGCTCGTGCCACGGCGGTTCGCGACGCGCGAGGAGCTGCTCGGGTTGCTGCGCGAGCTGGGGGAGGAGCTCGGACGTCCGCCGACGGCCCGCGACATCGACGACCACAAGGGCCGCATGCCCTCGAAGTCGCTTTACTGGCACACGTTCGGCTCGCTCGCGAACGCGCTCCGGGAGGCCGGGTTCGACGTGGCGGTCGGCGTCGAGCGGCTCGAGCGGGCGGTCGAGCAGGGCGCCGCGCTCGCGCGCCGGCTCGGCCGGCTGCCGAAGTTCGCCGACTGGGCTGAGGCCCGCCGCGCGGACGAGGCGCTGCTGACGGAGTGGCAGGTCTACCGGATGCTCGACGCGAAGCGGGGTGCGTGGTCGACGTTCCAGTTCCTTGTCCGCGAGCGCCTCGACGAGGAGGGCGTCCGCGTCGGGACGGACGGCGCCCTGCTAGGCCGCCGCGGCCAGAGCCGCTAGGCGCTGCAGGCAGGACACGCCCTCCTGCGGGGCGCGCACCGTCGGCAGCTCGACCGGGTCGACGTAGTCGCGGTCGTGCCGGAACGTGGCGGCGCGGACGACCCGCGCCTCCCGCAGCTCGAGGAAGCTGCCCTCGGCGATCTCGCTCTTGCGCAGCTTGACGTGCGTGTACTGCTCGACGACCTCGAGCGCGCGGCGGGTGGAGGCGAAGAAGAGCTCGTGGCGGCCGGCGCCGATCCAGAGCGGGCGGCCGGCGCCGCGGGCGGCGAAGATCGTCCCCTCGACGCGCGCGTCGAGCCAGGCGGCGGCGAGCGAGCCGGTCAGCTCCTCGAGTGCCAGCGGGTCGTTGTGGGAGTGCGCCGCGAGTGCGAAGATCGCCTCCGAATCGACGGTCATCCGCGGCTCGGTGCGCGCGCAGCTGAACGGCGCGAGCAGCTCGTCGTCGTTGAGGATGATCCCGTTGTGGATGCCGACGACCGGGCCGTGGCGGACCGGATGGTTGTTGGCCGCGATCGACGGGTGGCCCTTCGTGTAGTCGCGGACGTGGACGAGCAGCTCGGTCGCATCCGCCGGGACGGCGATCCGGTCGAGGAGCTCGCTCGCCGGCGTGCGCTGCTTGACGACGGTGGCGTAGGCATCGCCGGGGGCACGGTGGGCGTAGCCGACGGCGTCGGCGCCCCGCTCGGCGATTCCGGCCAGCAGCGACTGCGCGGCGAGCCTACGCGGGAGCGCGCTCTTGGACGACAGGCTGTAACCGGCGATTCCGCACATATAGAAGAGGTATCGACCCCTGCCTCGTCTACGACGAGGGTGATCCGACCAAGTTAGCGCCTGGTTCGGCGGGGACGCTCGACTCCCTTGTAGCTATCAAGGCGATTGCGCCGGACGCCGATAGGACGGCAGATGGAGCAGGTGCCGCTTCCGGAGGATCTCTTCGCGCCGACGCTGGTCGACGAGCCCCGGCTGGAGCTCGTCCCGGCGCTCGACGACCCCGAGGCCGTCGAGGCGGAAACCGAGGCCGAAGTCGAGGTCGAGGCCGAGGACGACGCCGAGCCGGCGTGGGTCGACGAGGCCGAGCCTCAGACCCAGGATCCGCTGAAGCTCTACGTTCGGTCGATCGGCGGCGGGCCGCTCCTCACCCGCGCCGAGGAGGCCGAGCTGGCGCGGCGGAAGGACGACGGCGACGAGGAGGCGAAGCGCCGGCTGATCGAGGCGAACCTCCGGCTCGTCATGTCGATCACGCGCAACTACACGAAGGCGGGCGTCCCGCTCCTCGATCTCATCCAGGAAGGGAACCTCGGCCTGATCCGCGCGGTCGAGAAGTTCGACTACCGGATGGGCTACAAGCTTTCGACATACGCGACGTGGTGGATCCGGCAGGCGGTCACACGCGCGCTCGCGGACCAGGGGCGGACGATCCGGCTGCCCGTGCACGTCGCCGAGCAGGTGCGGCGGCTGCTGCGCTCGCGCCGCCAGCTCGCGCAGAAGCTGAACCGCGAGCCGACGCTCGCGGAGCTGGCGAAAGAGGCGCAGCTGACCGACGAGAAGGTGCGCGACCTGCTCGAGCTCGTCGAGGATCCGGTGTCGCTCGACACGCCTGTCGGCGACGGCGATTCGCTGTACGGCGACATGATCGAGGACGCGAACGCGGCGCAGCCCGAGGCGCAGACGGCGACGCAGCTCCGCCACAGCGAGCTTGCGCGCGCTCTCTCGACGTTGAATCCGCGGATGCGGCACGTGCTCTCGCTGCGCTTCGGCCTCGACGGCAATCACCCGAAGACACTCGAAGAAGTCGGTAGCGAGCTCGGCGTCACGCGCGAGCGCGTGCGTCAGCTCGAGTCGCGTGCATTGCGCGAGCTGCGGCTTGCGGCGCCGGCACTCGAGCTGTATCTCCGGCCCGAATAACTTTTCGACGCTCAGGCGAGGGCGCGTTCGAGCGCCGCGCGATTCGTCGGCTCGCCGTGCGCGGGCAGCACGTGCTCGACCGGCAGGTCGAGCAGCGGCCGGAGGCGTTGAACCACGTCGTCGCGCGTCACGTGCGTGCGACCGCCGAGCTGGACGTCGAGCCCGTCGCCGAAGTCCGAGAGGGAGTCGCCGCTCACGACCGCGTTGATCGACGGCAGCCACAGGACGAGGTCGTTGTCCTCGCGGCCGGCGTACGCCTGCGCGCCGAACGGCCACGCTCCGGGGCCGTGAAAGTGTCCCTCGCCTTCGCCCGCGCGCAGCCACGCAAGGTCTTCACTCTCCATGCCGCGCACACGGTCGGGGTCGATGCCGAACTTCTCGACCCAGTCCTCCCACGTGTCGGCGGGCGGCGTGTGCACCGGCAGGCCGAGCCCGCGCGCGTCACGCTCGTGATACGGCGCGGTCAAGACAACGGCGGTCGCGCGCTCGCGGAGGTCGTCGGGAACCGCCAGCGGGTCGAACAACACGAAGTCGTCGCCGAGCTCGATCGCGTACGAGGAGACGAGCTCCGGCCACCACTGCTCCGCGTCCCAGTCGGGATGCGGCGACTGCCAGTGCCAGACGCCGGGCCGCACCTCGCGCACGGCGGCAATCCTACGTGCGCGGCCGCCTCATGAAGTCTTGTGAGCGCTCCACGGGCCGCCGCCCTGCGGGCTCCTGTAGGCGCCCGACATCGACTTGTCGGACACCGAGCCCGTGTAGGCGGCGCCGGCGCTGACCGCCCCGAACTTGATCCCGCCGCCGTGCACGCTGCCGGTGCTGTTGTACGTGCCGCGCGGGTTCGAGAGCGCGATCGAGCCGATCAGCTTCGAGCCCTTCCAATGAATCTGGAACGTGCCGGAGAAGGCGCCGCCGTACTTGCCGGACCAGGTGCCGGCGAGGAGCGCTAGGGATAGTGCTGGCGAACCCGGTGGACGTGCTCCCGTCGCCAGCCGCCGCCTGTCCACTGAAGCTCGTAGTGAAGCCTGAACGCCGGGCAGCAGACGGACGTTCCGCCGCGCGGCTCGTCGAACCAGAGCCTGCCGTTGCGCGCGCCCCACGTCGTTTCGGCGATCGTGCGGCCGCGGAGCGTCCCCGGATCCTTTTCATCCGTCCACCGGCCGGCGCCGTAGATGCGGCGGACGTGCGCTCCGAACGTGGCGATAACGGAGATGACGGTCGTCCCGTGGTTGCAGCCGGTGCAGCCGACCGAGACGAGCAGGTCGTCATGCCCGTCACCCGTCACGTCGGCGAGCCGCACGCCGGACCGCCCGACCCAGTCGGCGATCGGAAACGGAGACGCCGCGACGAGGACGTGAGGCACCCAACGGACGCTGCCCCGGTCAGCGCCCTGCGGATTCCACAGCGTCAGCTGCCAGTGGCGGCCCCCTTCCATGCCCCAGCGTCGACTGCCCGGGCCCGGCGGGCGCTGCCACGCCACGACGAGTTGCGGGCTGCCGCCGCCGGCCGGGACGAACCACACGTGGTCGAGGGTGCCGCCACGCGGAACGACCGACGCGAGATCGATCGTCCGCGGATCGTGCCCGGCATGGACGACGCCGAGGCGGAGTGGGGGTGCTGGATCCGGCTCCGTCGAGGGAGCGCCTCCCGCCGCGAATGAGGCGCCGGCGAACACACCCGGCACCGCAACCGCGGCGACCAACAACGCACGTACTCTCATTAGCCGGTTCTACCCAACTTCGGGCTCGCCGAGGAGGAGCACATGAAGAAGTCGGATTCAGCCCCGGGCCGGCGGCCGTCCGAGCTGATCGACGAGAGGATCGCGTCGCTCGACGACTGGCGCGGCGACACCCTGAGCAGGATGCGCGAGCTGATCAGGAAGGCCGACCCGGACGTCGTCGAGGAGTGGAAGTGGAAGGGCACGCCGGTCTGGTCGCACGACGGGATCATCTGCACCGGCGAGTCGTACAAGTCGGTCGTCAAGTTGACGTTCGCCAAGGGCGCCTCGTTGCCGGATCCGGCCGGGCTCTTCAACTCGAGCCTCGACGGGAACGTCAGGCGCGCGATCGACATCCGCGAGGGGGAGAAGGTCGACGCGGCGGCGTTCAAGGCGCTCATCCGCGCGGCGGTCGCCCTCAATACATCGAGGTAGCCGGTTGACGCCGTGAGTGCGGACCGTGAAAGTGGCTGTACGAAACCGGATCGACGAGGAGAGGCAAATGGCGCAGAAGGACAAGAACACGAAGAAGAGCAACGAGAAGAAGGCGGCCCAGAAGACGCTGAAGGAGAAGCGGCAGGCGAAGAAGGCGAAGAAGTAGGTGCCCGAGGACCGGCCGCCGATCTGCCCGGCGTGCGGGGTGACGATGGTGCCGGCGGCACTGAGCGCCCGGAAGCGATCTCAGCGCGAGTGGATCTGCCTCGAGTGCGAGGAGTCCGGCGAGGACGACTGAGCGCTACCCGGCGAGCGGCTGCATCTCGCGCAGTCCGGCCAGCCGCCGCAGCGACTCGAGCTCGATCTGCCGCACGCGTTCGCGCGTCAGTCCGAGCCGCTTGCCGATCTCCTCGAGCGTCTTCGGCTCCTCGTCGACGAGGCCGTAGCGCAGCACGAGCACCTGCCGTTCGCGGTCGGGCAGTGCGTGCAGCGCGAGCATCAGCGCCTGGCTGCGCAACGAGACCTCGACGCGCTCCTCCGGCAACGGCTCGTCGCCGGCGACGAAGTCGCCGAACACCGCGTCGTCCTGCTCGCCGACCGGCTGGTCGAGGCTCGCCGACGCCCGCGCGGCGGCCTTGACCTCGCGCGCCTGCTCGATCGGGAGCGACGCCTCTTCGGCGATCTCCTCGAGCGTCGGCTCGCGGCCGAGCTCCATCCAGAGCGTCCGCTCGGCGCGGTTCATCTTCTGCATCCGCTCGACGATATGCACCGGCATGCGGATCGTCCGCGCCTTGTCGGCGAGCGCGCGCGCGACCGCCTGGCGGATCCACCACGTCGCGTACGTCGAGAACTTGTAGCCGCGGCGCCAGTCGAACTTCTCGACGGCGCGGATCAGGCCGAGCGTCCCCTCCTGGATCAGGTCGAGGAACGGGAGGCCCTGGTTGCGGTAGTTCTTCGCGATCGAGACGACGAGGCGGAGATTCGACTGGATCATCCGCTGCTTCGCGTCCAGGTCGCCGCGCTCGATCTTCTTCGCGAGCTCCACCTCCTGCGCGGCGGTGAGCAGCGCATGGCGGCCCGCCTCGCGGAGGAAGAGCTGGAGCGCGTCGGTCGTCGACTCGGCGACGGTCGGCGCCGGCGGCGGCGGCAGCTCCTTCTCCGGCTCCTGCTGCTCCTCGACGAGCAGCTCGATGCCGCGCCGGTCGAGCTCCTGGTAGACGGCTTCCAGCTCGAGCGGCTCCAGCTCGAGCGGCTCGAGGAGCTCCTGCAGTTCGACTTGCCGTAGCTGGCCGCTCGTCTCGGCGGCGTCGAGCAGTGCGGTGAGCTCCTCGTTGCCGAGGATCGACTCGATCTCGACCGACGTCAAAATAGATTCCCCCTGATCCGCGTATCCGTGGGCGTACGGTTCCCTGGCGTTAACGAAAGCCAAACACGAACCGCGTGCTCAGTTCAAGGGGTTTGCGCGCCGGGGTCGTGCGATTGTGGAGGCATGACAACGCTGTCAGACGACGAGCTGGTCGATCGCCGAGAGGCGCTGACGGGCAGGCGAGTCGTTCGACGCGTTCCCCGAGCGCAACGCCGAGCTGCGCCACGGCCGGCTCTCCGTGTCCCTCGCCGAAATGACAGCGTCCGGTAAGCGTCGTTATGTCAAGTTGGCGTTCGCGCGCTCAGGTGTCCCGTCTGCCGGCGCCTCTCCTCTCCCGAACGGTTGTCCCCAAGCTGCACACACTGCTGTGGAAATGTTGATTAATCAAAATGTGCAAATTGCGGATTTTTCGATGCGCGCGACCCTTGCACCGGACGTTGACGGTCCATAGATTCCCTCATGCGCCCAGCGGGGCGCGGGATTAGGTCGAAGCAGAGCCGAAGGGCCGTACGAGGAAGTCCGCAAGGGCTGAGGCGGAAAGTCAGGCGGCGCTGTGGACGAAACCGCAGCCGGCTGGGCGAGTCTCTGGACCGGGGCCTTCGGGCCCCGGTTCTTTTTTCGCGGGGGAACGCGCGCCGCTAGGATCGCGCCCGATGCACCGCCCGAACCCGCCGAGCATCGATCCGGGCGTGACAGCCTTCATCTGGGCGCTCCTGCTCGCCGTCTTCATCTACTTCGGGCTGAAGGCGATCGGCGCGACGGGCGCGACCTCGATCGTGCTCGCCCTGCTCGGGTTCGCCGCGATCTGGCTGTTCGTCCGCCTACGCGGCGAAGACAGCAGCCCGCGGGCGTAGCCCCACGTCGCCCCGAACCGGGGCGCCGGCGGTCAGCGCCGTCACGAGCCGCCGGGCGAGGTCGGCGCCGAGCGCCTCCTCGAGCCGCTGCCGGGCGCTCGCCGTGGCCGGGTCGAGGCTCGCGCAATGTGCGAGCAGCAGGCCGGTTCCGCGCTGCGTCGGTACGACGTTCATCCCGCTCCGATCATCGACCGAACGGGGTAGGACCCATGATCCCTGGGGGCAGGGATAGGGCGGCCGGAGCCGCCCCTCCCCCTTCTATTGCTCGACGTCGTCGGTCGGGTGCGGCGTCCGCGGGCCGACCGTGACGGTGTGCGGCTGGGCGTTGTGCGCGGCCTCACGCTCCGCCGTCAGCGGCTCGTCGGCGGCGTTCTCGGTCGCCGGCCGCTGCCGCCACCGCCGCCGCCGCCGGTCGTCGACGAGGGCGCCGTCGTCGCGCACCGCGTCGTCGCCGTCGTAGCCGTCGTCGATCGCCGTCGCGCCGGCCGTCCGCCGCGCCGGAACCGGCTCCACGACTTCATCGGGGACGGGCACCGTGTCGAACGTCATCCCGAGCACGAGCCCGAAGCCGAACGCGAGGACGCCGTGCCACAGCCCGAGCGAGTGCACGAGGCCCATGATCCCGAGCGAATGCGACCACGAGGTGAGCGTCCCCTCGTGCCAGCCGTTGCCGGGCTGCGTCGCCAGCAGGATCCAGCCTACGCACACGAGCACCGGCAGGAAGGCGACGAGGAACGTCGTCGGCGAGATGCGAACACGCCCGCCCTTCGTCCACCCGCCGACCACCTGCGAGAGCGCGAGGACGAGCCCGGCCGCGGCCACGATGCCCATCGCCTCCCAGAACCGCGCCACGCTCTGGACGCCGACGAGGGTCGCCACCCAGAGGAGCAGGCCCGCGACGGCTGCGGCGACCGCCGTCGTCAGACCGCGAGTTGCGTCATACAGTCCATATCTGCGCATACCTGGACAACGGCCGACCCCGTCCAGGGGATACCGGCGGCCGGCTACTCCAGTGCGAGGCGCCGCGCGTCGAAGCGGGCCGACCAGAGCTCGGCGCGGAACGCCTCGACCGTCGCCTGCAGGTCGTCGGCGAACACGTGCTCGACGACACCGACCTCGGGGTCGTTGTGGAACGGAACGTCGACGTGCGCCGGCGAGACGACGTTCACCGACGTGCGCGTGCACGCCGGGCAGCGGACGGCGAGGCCGAGCGAGCCGTCGCCCGGCGCGAGCAGCAGGAAGGCCGACGGGAAGACCGGCCGCGGCCGCTCCTCCGGATAGCAGAAGAAGCTCCACGGCCACTCCCCCGCCTTGATCCGCGTCGCCGCGAGCTCGCCGAGCTCGGCCGCGACCGGCTCGACCTTCGAGGTCATCAGGTTCAGGAACATGCCGCCGTCGAGGCCGAGCGGCGCCCAGTCGAGCTCGTCGTGCGCCACGAGCCCGTCGTGCTCGTCGCCGCACGCGCACTGGAACCGGACGCGGTAGACGACCGGGTGCGCGGCGCCAGGCAGCCGCTCGAGCGTCCGGAACGCGCTCAGCGCAACGCGGCTCTCCCCCACCCGTGGACACGAGAACGTGTACCGACCGGCGATCGCGTCGTACATGCCAGAGTTGTAATCGGCAAATCGGACGGAAAAACGTAGGCGGAATGATCCGACGCGCCGAGCACGCCGACGCCAACGGCGGCGGCGCCGGCCTGACGGCGAAGGAATCCTGTTCCGGCTTCGGCTCAGTACTCCATCAGGCTGCAGACGTCGTACTGCGCGAGCCGCTGCCGCCCACCGAGGAATGTCAGGTCGATGACGAAGTTGATCCCGACAACCTCGCCGCCGAGCTGCGTGACGAGGCCCGCGATCGCTTCGACGGTGCCGCCCGTCGCGAGGACGTCGTCGTGGATGACGACGCGGGCGCCGTGCGCGATCGCGTCCTTCGCGATCTCGAGCGCGTTCTCGCCGTACTCGAGCATGTATCTCGCCGTCACCGTCTCCGGCGGCAGCTTCCCCGGCCGCCGTGCGGGGACGAAGCCGCAGCCGACCTTGCACGCGATCGCCGCGCCGAGCCAGTAGCCGCGCGCTTCCGCGCCGAGCACGAGGTCGGGCGTGCGTGCAGCCGTCCATTCGCCGAGCTCGTCGACCGCGGCGCGCAGCGCGGCGGGATCCTGCAGCAGCGGCGCGATGTCCTTGAAGCCGACGCCCGGTTCCGGGAAGTCCTGGACTTCGCGGACGTAGTGCTTGAAATCGAGCGTGCTCACGCGTCGGCAAGCCTACGCACATTGCGTGCGAAGAGGAGCTGCGACAGCTCCTGCGCCGTCTCGGCGAGCTTCTGCAGGTCCTCCATGCCCGCGCGGCGCCGATCGGCGTTGCGCGAGCGGAGCGCCGGCGCGATCAGCGCTTCGAGCAGCCCCGCCTCGCGGTCGGCAGCGGTGCGGAATGCGCGCAGGTGGCGTGCGGCGATGCCGTAGCGCGCGAGCGTGTCGCACGCGGCAGCGATCTCGACGTCGGTCTCCGAGTAGAGCCGCTGTCCCCGCTCGACGCGCGGCTCGAGCAGCCCGTATTCCTCCAGCTCGCGAATGCGCGCAGCCTCGACGCCCGCGCGCTCGCACAGCTCCTCGAGGTCGACGTCGTCCTCGGAGGCGCCGAGCGCGGCGCGGCGCTTACGCCGCTCGCGGCCGGCACCCGCCGCGAGCTCCTCGCGGATCACGCGTAGCGGCAGAAACTCGTCGCGCTGCAGGCGGAGGATCGTCTCGAGCCGCTCGACGTCCTCCTCGCTGAACAGCCGGTAGCCGCCCTGCGTCCGCTTCAGCGCCAGCAGGCCCTGATCCTCGAGGTAGCGGATCTTCGAGATCGAGATGTCGGGGAACTCCGGCTTCAACCGGCGGCAGACGCTGCCGATCGTGTGCAGCTGCTCGCGTGCCCCGGTGGGTGACTGTGCCGTCGCGCTCATCAGTGGAGGAGGAAGGTGAGGCGGTACTTGCCGATCTGGATCTCGTCGCCGTCCTCGAGGGCGGCCGACTCGACGCGGCGCCGGTTGACGAAGGTGCCGTTCAGGCTCCCCATGTCGTCGATGTGCCAGCGGCCGTCGCGCTCGACGAGCGCGGCATGGCGGCGCGAGACGGTGACGTCGTCGAGGAAGACGCCGCAGTCGGGTGAGCGGCCGACCGTCGTCCGGCCGCCCTGCGGCGCGAACGTCTCACCGGAGCGGCCGCCGCCGGAGCGGACGACGAGGGCGGGCCCGCTCACGGGGAGCTCGCCGAGCTGTTCCAGCAGCTCGTCGCGCATCGCCGGGCTGAACTGCTCCGTCTGCTCGCCGCTCTCCGGAGCGTGCAGGAGCGCGCCGCACTTCGAGCAGTAGTTCGCAGCCTCCGGGTTCTGGAAGCCGCACGACGGACAGTAGATGTGGCTCATTCGACCGGCGGCGCAGCCTTGCCGGCGAGAATGTCGGTGAGGGACTCGACGTCCACCTGGTCGAGCACGCTCTTCCCCTGCGTCTTCTGCAGCCGCGCTACGAGCTCGGCGCGCAGGATGTCGATCTTCCCGTGCAGGATCCGCCGGCGGTAGGAGACCTCCTGCTCCTCGCGCGTGTACTCGTCGATCAGGCGCTTGAGATCTTCGTCGTTGAGCGAGCCAAGGTCGGGCAGCGGTTCCACAGAGGCCTTTCGGTCGAAGGGTCGAGTTCAACTTTAGCCTTCGCGGGCGTAAAGTCTAGACCTGACCTTTAGGTTCTCGCCCATCGGCGCTCAGTCCTGCACCGTGCCGAAGGCTGCTATGCAGCGAGGAGCCGTCGTATGACTCGATTCTTGATCTCGTTCGATGCCCAGGCGATGGACCACATTCCGGCCGAGGAGCTGCCGGACGTGGCCGAGGCCGCGCACGGCGTCGTTCGGGAGGCGATGGACGCCGGTGTCTGGGTGTTCGGCGGCGGACTGGAACATCAGAGAGCGAGCATCGTGGCCGTCGAGGGGACGGTCACGGACGGCTCGTACCCGGACGCGCTCGCTCGCTCGTTCCTCTGACGAGGAACTCGCGGTGAGACGGTGTTTCGCGCTGCCGAGAGTGCGGTCTCGGCAGCGCTTCACGCTGCAAGACTCGTTAGCCCTGTCCTGACCAATGACGCCCGGGCCGGCGCGGCCTTCGGCCGGGCCGACAGCCGGAAGCCTCCGGCTAGGTCTCGCTGCGCCTCGCCCTAGCCTCCGGCTGGGCAGTCGCGTCGGCAAGCGGGCAAATGCGAACACGGCGGCGCTCGACCGGCTCATGCGCGACGCCTCGCGAGACTGTCCGCCGAGCCGCGCAGCGCGCCGGTTCATGATCTTCGTGAATCAGACGGCAGTGCAATCTGATTGCGCGAGCGAGCCCTAGGTCCTCGCCGCGACCTGCTCCCCCTGCCCCTGCTCGATCTCCTCGACGATCTCGCGCAGCTCGGCGACGAGCGCGTCCGACTCCTCGTGCGTCTCGCCCTCGGCGTAGAGGTGGATGAGCGGCTCGTCCGGGTCGGGCAGCGCCTGCGCCCACCCGCGCTCGTCGAACACCTTGATCCCGTCGGTCAGGTCGAGGTCGCGGCCCGCGAGGCGCTCGTTGAGGACGCGCATCACGAGCCCCTTCATCCCCCACGGGCACGCGAGCTGCCGGTGGACGAGCGTCGGCCGCGGCAGCTGCGAGATCAGCTGCGAGATCGGCTGCCGCACCGGCGTCAGCAGCTCGAGCAGCTTGACGAGGCTCGCCACGGCGTCGTAGCCGGGCAGGAACTCGGGGAAGACGTAGCCGCCCCCGAGCGCGCCGGCGAAGACGACGTCGTCGGCTGCCGCGGCCTGCGTCAGCGCGGCGAGCGAGTGCGGCGTCCGGATCACCTCGAGGGACGACCCCTCGACGAGGCGGTCGACCTGGCTCGTCACCGTCACCGGGAATGCGAGCTTGCCGTGGCGCCCGTCGGAGCTGAGCAGCCGCACGAGCAGGAGCAGCGCCTGCTCGACCGGGATCTCGCGCGCCTCCTCGTCGACGAGGTACAGGCGCTCCGCCGTCCGGTCGAAGACGGCGCCGAGATCGGCGCCGACGGCGCTGACGAGCCGCTTCGTCTGGCCGATTGCCGCCGCGAGACCGGTCGATCCTCCCTCCCCCTCGCTCGGGAACGCGTGCGCCGCGACCACCTCGACTCCGAGCGGGCCGAGGACGAGCGGCAGCACGTACGACGCGGCCGAGAACCCGTAGTCGACGACGATGCGGAACGACCGCTCGCGGATCCCCTCGACGTCGAGCGTGCGCAGCAGGTCGCTCGCGTAGCTCTCGTGCACCCGCGCCGGATACGACATCGAGCCGACGTCCGACGCGGCGACGCGGCGCAGCTCGCCGCGCGTGAAGTGCTTCTCGACCTCCTTCTGCATCGCCGAGCTCATCTCGATGCCGGGCGCCTCGAAGAACTGGATGCGCACGCCCTCCGGATCGGTCGGGCTCGTGCCGACGTGGAAGCCCGCGGCGTAGCCCTCCGCCTTCATCAGGTGGCGCGCGACGGCGGCCGGGATGACGCGCAGGTCGGAGACGTGCACGCCGGTCGACGCGATGCCGGAGAGCATCGCGCGCTTGATCATCCGCGCCGCCGGCGTCCCCTCGCGCGACGCGACGATCCGGTCGCCGCGCTTCAGCGCCGTGCCGAGTGCGGCGGCGAGGCGCACGGCGACGTCCGGTGTCAGGTCGACGTTGACGAGGCCGGAGACGCCCTGCTGGCGGAAGATCCGCGTCGTCCCGCGCGACTCCCAGATCAGCGACTCGAAGATCTGCGAGCCGGTCTCGACCTCCTTGTACGGATAGATGCGGACGCCCGGCATGATCACGCTCTCGCTGCCGATCGACACCTCGTCGCCGATCGCGACGCCCTCGTGCACGCGCACGTGCGAGCGCAGGTCGCACGCACGCCCGACGATCGCGCCCTCGACGACGGCGCTGCGGCCGATGTACGTCGACGCGTCGACGATCGAGCGCGTCGTGCGTGCGCGCTCCCGGACGCTGACGCTCGTCGAGAGGACGGAGTACGGGCCGATCGACGCGTCGGGCGCGACCCGGCAGTAGTTGCCGAGATACGCAGGCCCTTCGATCTGCTCGAGCGTGTCGAGGTCGACACCGTCGCCGACCCAGATGTTGCCGCGGATGCGGATCCCCTTGATGTTCAGGTGGACGCGCTCGTCGAGCGCGTCGAAGTTCGCCTGCCGGTACTGGTCGAGGTTGCCGATGTCCTGCCAGTAGCCGTCGAGCACGAACCCGTACATCGGCCGCCCCATCTCGAGCAGCAGCGGGAACAGCTCCTTCGAGAAATCGTAGGGGCGGTCGCTCGGGATATGGCGCAGCACCTCAGGCTCGAGCACGTAGATGCCGGTGTTGATCGTGTCGGAGAACACCTGGCCCCACGACGGCTTCTCGAGGAAGCGCTCGATCTTCCCCTCGTCGTCGGTGACGACGATCCCGAACTCGAGCGGGTTGTCGACCGACTTCAGGCCGATCGTCACCGATGCGTTCTTCTCGCGGTGGAACGCGACGAGCGCGCTCAGGTCGACGTCGCAGAGCGCGTCGCCGGAGATGACGAGGAACGTGTCGTCGAGGCGGTCGGCTGCGAGGCGCACCGACCCCGCCGTCCCGAGCGGCGACTCCTCGACGCTGTAGGTGACGTTCATGTCGAGCGCCGAGCCGTCGCCGAAGTACGAACGGATCGCCTGCGGGAGGAACGCGACGGTGACGATCACCTCGTCCATCCCGTGCTCCTTGAGCAGCTCGAGGATGTGCTCCATACACGGCTTGCCGACGATCGAGACCATCGGCTTCGGCTGGTTCGAGGTCAGCGGGCGAAGGCGTGTGCCCTCGCCGCCCGCCATGACGACAGCCTTCATGAGCGCAATCGTTTCCAGGCGTCGCGCACGTAGAACATCGCGGCGACGACGGCCCCGGCGAGGCCGATCCAGAAGAGCCAGAGCGGCCAGCTCGTGTGGTCGTGCGTGACGATCCGGAAGGCGATCGCCGCGTAGAGGAGCCACGTCGCGCCCTTGCCGAGCAGGTTGACGTCGACGTCGATCCCCTTCGGCGCGAGCAGCCGCCAGCCCACGAGCAGGAGCAGGTCGCGCGCGGCGATCACGACGAGCCCGGCCCAGGGCAGCCGCCCGTACGCGACGAGCAGGATCACCGCCGCGTCGATCATCAGGCGGTCTGCCAGCGGGTCCGCGACCTTGCCGAAGCGGGACTCGACGTGCCAGCGGCGGGCGAGGAAGCCGTCGACCTGATCGGTGACGCCTGCGACACCGAAGACGATCGCCGCCGCCCACGACCGCCCCGCCGTCGATGCGAGGACGAGCCCGATGTAGAACGGGA
>DASXWV010000009.1:0-16422 GCA_036503495.1 Gaiellaceae bacterium | reverse complement strand
CGGCCTCTCGCGCGCGCAGGCGGAGCGGCTGATCGTGCGCGGCTTCTTCCAGGACGTGCTCGACCGCATCGAGCTCGCGCCGGTGCGCGAGGCGGTCACCGCAGCGCTCGAAGCGCGCATCCCGCAGGCGTGAGCGACCTGCAAGTCGTCGACCGCCCGGCCTCGCTCCGCTACGAGGCGACGCTCGAGGACGAGCTCGTCGGCGTGATCGAGTACCGGCTCGACGGCGACACGATCGCGATGCTCCACACCGAGGTCGAGCCGCACCACGAAGGCGAAGGGATCGGCTCCGAGCTCGTGCGGCGCGCGCTCGACGACGTGCGCGCCAACGGCAAGAAGCTGCAGCCGCTGTGCCCGTTCGTCCGGTCGTTCCTCGACCGGCACGACGAGTATCGCGATCTCGTCGCGAACTAGAGAAGCGACGCGAGCCGCTCGACGCCGGTCGCGATCAGCGATTCGTCGACCATGCTGAACGAGAGGCGGAGGTTTTCGGTGCCGCGCCCGTCCGGGTAGAAGAGGGCGCCGGGGACGACGGCGACGCCTGCCTCGGCGGCGCGTTTCGCGAGCTCGGCGGCGTCGCGGCCCGGCAGCGTCAGCCAGGAGAAGAAGCCGCCGCGCGGCGTCGTCCAGCGCACCGTCGCCGGCATCGTCGCGGCGAGCGCGTCGAGCAGTAGGGTCGCCTTGCGCCCGTAGAGCGCGCGCGACGCGGCGAGCTGCTCGTCGATCCAGCCGCGGCGCACGTATTCCTCGAACAGCCGCTGGCCGAGCGCACCCGAGCACTGGTCGGTGTTCTGCTTCGCGGAGACGAGCTGCGCCGCCACCTCAGCGGGACCGACGGCCCAGCCGAGCCGGACGCCGGGGAAGAACGTCTTCGACGTCGTCCCGATCTGGACGACGGTGTCCGGCGCGAGCGCCCAGAGGCTCGGCGGCGCCGTGCCGTCGAAGCCGAGCTCCCGGTAGGCGACGTCCTCGACGACGAGGATGCCGTAGCGGCGTGCGAGCTCGACGAGCGCGTCGCGGCGGTCGGCGGCGAGCGTCACGCCGGCCGGGTTCTGATGGTCGGGGATCGTGTAGAGCAGCTTCGGCCGCAGCCCGCCCGCGAGCAGCGACGCGAGCGCGTCGACGTCGAGCCCGTCGTCGTCGAGCCGCACCGGGTGCACGTTCGCCTCGAACGAGCGGAACGCCATGATCGCGCCGAGATACGTCGGCGCTTCGACGACGACGTCGTCGCCGCCGTCGAGGAACGACTTCGCGACGAGCTCCAGCGCCTCGATGCCGCCGCTCGTCACGAGCAGCTCGTCGTCTTCGGGCCGCCGCTCGAGCCGCGACGCGATCGCGTCGCGCGGCCCCGGCAGGCCGTGCGTCGGCGCGTACTGGAAGGCGGTCGCGTCGAGCTCGCCGACGAGCTGCGCGACGCGGTCGCGCGGGAAGGTGCGCGGGTCGGGGAAGCCGCCGGCGAACGAGATCAGGTCGGGGTCGGCGAGCAGGCCGAGGATCGCAGCGATTCCGTCGCCTGCACCGGCACGCGTGCGCTCGGCGAACTCCCAGGCGTGGGACACGGCCATTCCCTGACTCTAGTAGTAGATCGTCCGTGTCAGGTGGTGCGGGAGGTGGCTCTTGTGGAACGGCAGCCAGAGGCGTGCGTCGATCTGCGCGTCGACGACCGCGAGCTCCGGCGGCCGCAGCCTGTTGACGGCGAGCGCGAGCTCGTGGCATGCCCAGACGGTCGCCGCGCGCATCTCGATCTCCCACGACGAGCCGGCGTCGATCGGCGTCCAGGTGTCGACCGCGTGCGCGAGCTCGTCCGAGTACCGGAGGATGCCGAGCGCGCGCAGCGCCGCCGGGACGATGTAGTCGGCGAACGCCGTCAGCCGGCCGAGGTCGGGCCACCGGACGACGCCTTCGATGTGGAGGATCCACGCCGAGAGCTGCGCGAGCTTGTAGAACGGCTCGTCGTCGAAGCGCGGGAACTCGCGCGTCAGCGTCGCCAGATACGTCCCGACATCGCCGATCCCCGCGACGGCGTTCGCGAACCGCCCGTCCCAGCGGTCGACGAGGACGCCGCCGACATCGCGGAGGATCGCAGCCCGTTCTTCCAGCAGCTGCAGCCCGGGCAGGATCTCCCCGAGCCGTTCCGCCGTCGCGGCCGCGAGCCACTCGCCGCGCAGGATCTCCGGCCCGGCCTGCCGGAGCGCCGCGTGCAGGCCGTCCGCGTCGGCGTACACGCGCCCGTCGAGAACCAGGTCCCAGCGCCGACGCGTAGAGAAGTCCGTGAAGGCGAAATTCAGGCAAGAGGCGACGAGGACGAAGTCCACGAGGTTCTCCGCCGGGACGCGGAAGGGGAGAAAGGCGGGCGGAACGGGCAGCTCCTCGTAGGCGAGCCACGACGCCACGTCGGCGAGGCGGGGCCGGTCGATCGAAACATCCTCTGACCCCTCGACGAGCGGCCGCACCGAGTCGAGAATCGGCAGCACTTACCCACAACTTAGTCGGAGGCGGAGAATCTCCAAGATGAACCCACTTGAGACACGCGAGCGGCTCGAGCAGGCGCTCTTCGAGATCCGGCGGGTGATCGCCGGCCAGGACCGGATGCTCGAGCGGGTGCTCGTCTGCCTGCTTGCGCAGGGTCATCTGCTGATCGAAGGCGTCCCCGGTCTCGCAAAGACACTAACGATCAAGACGACGGCGGACGTCCTCGGCGGGACGTTCGCGCGCGTGCAGTTCACGCCGGACCTCGTGCCGTCGGATCTCGTCGGCACGCGCATCTACCGCCCCGATCACGGCACATTCGACACGGAGCTCGGTCCGATCTTCTGCAACTTCCTGCTCGCGGACGAGATCAACCGCGCGCCGGCGAAGGTGCAGTCGGCGCTGCTCGAGGTGATGCAGGAGCGTCAGGTGACGATCGCGCACACGACGTACCGCGTTCCCGAGCCGTTCCTCGTCATGGCGACGCAGAACCCGATCGAGTCGGAGGGCACGTATCCGCTGCCCGAGGCGCAGATCGACCGCTTCATGCTGAAGATCCTCATCGACTATCCGGAGCACGACGAGGAGCTGACGATCGTGCAGCGCCAGCTCGAGAGAGCGCCGGAGCTGCGCACGGTGATCGAGCTCGACGAGCTGCAGCAGCTGCAGGCGACCGTGCGCGAGGTCTACGTCGACCCGGCGCTCGTCAGCTACGCGGTGCAGCTCGCAACGGCGACACGGTCGCCGGGCACCGAGCTCGCGCAGTACGTCGCGTTCGGTGCGTCGCCGCGCGGGCCGATCAGCGTCACGCAGGCTGCGCGCGCGCTCGCGCTCATCCGCGGCCGCGACTACGCAACGGCCGACGACGTGCGCGAGCTCGCGAAGGATGCGCTCCGGCACCGGATCGTGCTCAGCTACGAGGCGCTCGCCGAGAGCGTGAGCGCCGACACGATTCTCGACGCCGTTCTGCAAACCGTCCCCGCGCCCGAGGTCAGCCTGGCCCGTCCGTGATCGCGACCACCCCCGAGCAGCCAGGGCCGGGCCCGCTTCCGACGGAGGCGCTGCGCGCGCTCGATCTCACGGTCGGGCGGAGGCTGCGGGGGCTGCTCGCGGGCGACTACCGCTCGCACGAGCACGGCGACGGCGTCGAGCTGGCGCAGCTGCGGCCGTACGAGCCGGGGGACGACGTCCGCATGATCGAGTGGAACGTCACGGCGCGCACGGCAATCCCGCACGTCCGCGTCAACCTCGCAGAGCGCGAGCTGGTGACGTGGTTGCTGCTCGACGCGTCGCCGTCGATGCACTTCGGGACGGCCGACCGCCGCAAGGCAGACGTCGCGGCCGGCGTCGCGCTCGCCGTCGGGCACGTCGGCACGCGGCGCGGCAACCGGCTCGCCGTCTCGACGTTCGGCGGCGACAAGCGGATCGAGCGGCCGCCGCAGCAGGGGCGGCACGGTTTGGTCTCGCTGCTCGAGACGCTGCAGCAGCCGCCGCGGCAGGAGGGAGGCGGCGCGACGTCGCTCGGCGCGGCGCTGTCGCGGCTCGCGCCGGTCGCGCAGCAGCGCGGCGTCGTCGTCGTCGTGTCGGACTTCCGGGGGCCGCTCGACTGGCGGCGGCCGTTGCTGCAGCTGCTCGGTCGCCAGCAGGTCCTCGCAGTCGAGGTCCGCGATCCACGCGAGCAGGAGCTGCCGGATGTCGGCGAGCTCTGGCTCGTCGACCCGGAGACCGGCCGCCAGGTTCGCGTCGACACCCGCAGCGCGACGATTCGCGATCGGTTCGCGGAAGCCGCACACAAAGAGCGCACCGCCGTCGCCCGGGTGCTCGCGGCGCTCGCCGTGCCGCACGTCGTCCTGTCGACCCAGGGCGAGTGGTTGCGGCCGCTCGCGCGATTCCTCGGGGCGCGCCGGTGAGCTTCGACCGACCCCTGATGCTCGTCGCGCTCGTGCTCGTGCCGCTGCTCGCCTGGCTCTGGCTCGTCCTCGACCGGCGCCGCCGGGCCGACGCGGCGCGGTTCGCGTCGCCGGCGCTCATTCCCAATCTGCTCGGCGCCCGGCCCGACCGGCGGCGGCTGATCCCCTTCGGGCTGCTGCTACTCGGGATCGCCGTGCTGACGATGGGGGCGGCGCGGCCGCACGCGCGCGTTCGCGTCCCGCGGCACGAGGCGACGATCCTGCTCGCCGTCGACGTCTCGCGCTCGATGACCGCCCAGGACATCGCGCCGACGCGCGCCGCCGCGGCCCGCCGGGCCGCCGACGCATTCCTCGCCAAGGTTCCCGCGGTCTACAAGGTCGGCGTGATCGGCGTCGGGTCGCGCGCGTTCGTCGCGGTCCCGCCCACCGTCGACCGCGCGCTCGCGCACGCGGCGCTCGCATCGCTGACGCAGAGCGAAGGCACCGCGCTCGGCGACGCGATCGCGCTCGGCGTGCGGATCGCGAAGCGGCAGCGCACGGCCGACGGCTTCGTGCCGCCGACGTCGATGCTCCTCATCTCCGACGGCGCCCGCGACGGCGGCCGGACGGCGCCTGCCGCGGCGGCGCGGCGCGCCCGTGCTGCGCACATGCCGGTCTCGACGGTGCTCGTCGGCTCGCCGAACGGCATCGTCAACGTGCCGCTGGCGGGCGGGTACACCGAGCAGATCCGCGTCCCCGCGAACGTCGGCGCGCTCCGTTCGATCGCGCGGGCGACCGGCGGCCGCTTCTACCGCGCCCGAACGGCGACGGCGCTGAAGAAGGTGTACGAGCAGCTCGCGACGCGCGTCGGCCACACGTCGAAGGACCGCCAGATCGCCGATTTCTTCGCCGGCGGCGCCATCGTTCTGCTCCTCGCCAGCGTCGCGCTGTCGATGACGTGGTTCAGGCGGGCGCTGTGAAGCGGCTCCTCGTGGTCGCGCTGCTCGCCGCCGCGGCGATCGCGCCCGCGGCCGCGCACGCGACGAACGAGTGCCGCGGCCTGCAGGTCTGCGTGCCGGTGGCGGGGCCGTGGGTGCTCACGTCCTCGGCGTCGCGCGTCGAGTACGACCTCTCATGTCCCGCCCGGTTCATCGTCGCCGGGCTCGACGCCGAGCTCTCGGTCCGCGGGATCGACATCGGCTTCGTCGGCGCGCTCGGCACGCCCGTGAACCCGGGGATCACGACGCAGCGCGACGTCGTCTTCCTCGGCCGCGTCGTCCGGGGGAGCGCGGCAGCGGCGAGCTTCCGGCCGCACATCGGCTGCGTGCCGGCGAGCGGCGGCGGCCAGCGCGTGCCGACGGCCTATCACACGTTCGCACCGGGGAAGCCGGTCGACCGCCGAGTCGTCGAGGTGACGGTGAAGGGGAAGCGCGCGGTGACGGGCCGCTGCCCCGCACGGGAGCGGCTGACGAGCGCCACGCACGCGGTCGGCTTCTACGGCGAGACGCCGCCGACGGCCGCGGCCGCGCGCGCGGTCCGTGTCACCCAGCGGACGCGGAACGGCGTCGTCACGCTCGACGTCCGCGCCTCGGTGCGGGCGGTCGTACAGCTCGACCTGGTGTGCGTGAAGCGATGAGCTTCGGCCACCCGCTCCTCCTGCTGACGCTGCTGCTCGTCCCCGCCGCGGTCGTCGCCTACCGGCTGCTCGAACGGCGACGTGCGCGCTATGCGGTCCGGTACACGAACGTCGCAGTGCTCGAGCAGGTTCTCGGGAGAGCACTGCCGTGGCGGCGCTGGCTGACCGGCGCGCTCGCGCTGCTCGCGCTCGCGACGCTGTGCGTCGCGGTCGCGCGGCCGCACGTGCACACGACGGTCGTCGACGATCGTGCGACCGTCGTCCTCGTCCTCGACGTCTCGGGCTCGATGCACGCAGTCGATGTCAAGCCGACGCGGCTGCGGGCGGCGCAGGCGGCGCTGCACGACTTCCTCGACACGATCCCGAGCCGGCTGCGCGTCGGCCTCGTCCTGTTCGCAGGCGAGGCACAGGTGGCGACGCCGCCGACGCGCGAGCACCAGCTCGTGGCCGACGCGATCGACGAAGCCGACTTCTTCAACGGCTTCGGCGGCACGGCGATCGGCGACGCGATCGATCTCGCCGTTCGCGTCGGCGTCCAGTCGGCGGGCCTCAGCGACAGCGAGAAGAGCGCGCTCGGCGCGACGTCTCAGCTTGCGTCCTACGTCGCGGCGGCGCCGCCGACGAAGAGCAGTCTCGTGTCGATCCTCTTCCTCTCCGACGGGAAGCAGAACCGCGGCATCGTGCCGCCGCTCGTGGGCGCCCAGCACGCGCGCGCGGCCGCCGTCCCCGTCTACACCGTCGCGCTCGGCACGACGGGGAACACGCACCTCGAGAACGGCTACATGTTCGGCGGCGGCGGCTTCGGTTTCGGCGGCGGCCGGCTCGCGCCGGATCCGAAGACGCTGAGCGCGATCGCGAAGATCACGGGCGGCGAGTTCTTCCCGGCGCGGACGGCGCACGCGCTGCAGGACGCCTACCGCACGCTTGGGTCGCGGCTCGGTCAGCGGCACGCGGTGCGCGAGGTGACCGACCTGTTTGCGCTCGGCGCAGCGCTCCTGCTCGTGCTCGGCGCAGGGCTCGCGGCGTGGTGGGCGCCGCGGCTCCCCTAGCGGCTCGGGAACTGCCCGTAATGGACGCTGATGCGCGTGATCTCGCCGTCGCGTTCCTCGAGGTGGAGCTCTCCCGCCGGCCGCTCCGGCTCGCGTGCCCACGCGTAGGTCGTGTCGTCGAGCAGCACGAGCTCGTCGTCCGGCGGCTGCTGCATGTACGCCTCGCCGATCGCGGCGCGCCCGTGGAACGGGCCGACCGGGATGCCGACGAACTCGAGCGTCGCGTCGTCGTGCACGAGGGCGAGCATCGCCGCCCAGTCGCCGGTCCGCACGCCGGCGTTGAACGCGGCGACGTAGTCGTCCCTACGCACGGACGAGCGGCTTGTACTTGATCCGGTGCGGCTCGAGCGCCTCGGGGCCGCGCCATTCGGCGTACTCCGCCCAGCCGCCTTCGAACCAGATCGTCTGCGAGTCGCCCTCGAAGGCGAGGATGTGCGTGGCGACGCGATCGAGGAACCAGCGATCGTGCGTGATCACGACGGCGCAGCCCGCGAACTCGAGCAGCGCCTCCTCGAGGGCCCGCAGCGTGTCGACGTCGAGATCGTTCGTCGGCTCGTCGAGCAGCAGGACGTTGCCGCCGCTGCGGAGGAGCTTGGCGAGGTGGACGCGGTTGCGCTCGCCACCGGAGAGGTCGCCGACGCGCTTCTGCTGATCGGAGCCCTTGAAGTTGAACCACGACACGTACTGCCGCGAGTTCACCTCACGCCTGCCGAGCAGAATCGTGTCCTGGTTGCCGCTGATCTCCTTCCAGACCGTGTTCGCGGGGTTGAGGTCGCCGCGCGCCTGGTCGACATACGCGAGCTGCACGGTGTCACCGACCTTGAGCGAGCCGCCGTCGGGCGACTCCTCGCCGGCGATCATCCGGAACAGGGTCGTCTTGCCCGCGCCGTTCGGGCCGACGATGCCGACGATCCCGGCCGGCGGCAAGGAAAAGGTGAGGTCCTCGACGAGCAACCGGTCGCCGTACCCCTTCTGCACGTTCTGCGCCTCGATCACGACATCCCCGAGCCGGGGGCCCGGCGGAATGTGGATCTCGACCTTGTCGAGCTTGACGTCGTGCTCCTCGGCGAGCAGCTGCTCGTAGGCGGAGAGGCGCGCCTTCGACTTCGCGTGGCGCGCGCGCGGGCTGAGGCGCACCCACTCGAGCTCGCGCGCGAGCGTGCGGCGGCGCGCGGACTCCTGCTTCTCCTCCGTCGCGAGCCGCTGCTGCTTCTGCTCGAGCCACGAGGAGTAGTTGCCCTCGAACGGAATGCCGCGGCCGCGGTCGAGCTCGAGGATCCAGCCGGCGACGTTGTCGAGGAAGTAGCGATCGTGGGTGACGGCTACGACGGTGCCCTTGTAGTCGGCGAGGAAGCGCTCGAGCCACGCGACGGACTCCGCGTCGAGATGGTTCGTCGGCTCGTCGAGCAGCAAAAGGTCCGGCGCGGAGAGCAGGAGCCGGCAGAGCGCGACGCGGCGGCGCTCGCCGCCGGAGAGCGTCGTGACGTCGCGGTCGCCGTCGGGGAGGCGAAGCGCGTCCATCGCATGATCGATCGCGGCGTCGAGCTGCCACGCGTCGGCGCGGTCGATCGCGTCCTGTACGGTCGCCTGCTCGGCGAGCAGGGCGTCGAAGTCGGCGTCGGGCTCCGCGAACTTCGCCGAGATCTCGTTGAAGCGGTCGAGCAGGTCGCGCAGCGGGCGGATGCCGTCCTCGACGTTCTCGCGCACCGTCCTGGCGGCGTCGAGCTCGGGCTCCTGCTCGAGCAGGCCGACGGTCGCGCCCGGCGCGAGCTCGGCGACGCCGGACGACGGCTCTTCCTTCCCGGCCATGATCCGCAGGACGGTCGACTTGCCCGCGCCGTTCGGGCCGAGCACCCCGATCTTCGCCCCCGGGAAGAACGACAGCGAGATGTTGCCGAGAACCTGCTTGTCCGGGCCGTAGAACTTGTCGACCCGGTACATCGTGAAGATGTATTCGCTGCTCATCGCGGGGCCGGACGATACCGAATGTCCTTTCAAAGCCTTAAGAGGCTGTTGACGAACGCCGCCTAGCGTGGATCCGTGAAGAAGCAGCTTCTCGCCGTCGTGCTCGGGCTCGTCGGCGTGCTGCTCGTCGCGGGACAGCTTGCGCGGGCGGCTGCGTCGCGCCCGACGCCGCAGGACACCCAGCCGTTCTGGTCGTGGGACGCGCGCTCCGTCGCGTTCGACGAGCAGAGCGGCGGGACGCACGAGACGCTGGCGACTCCGGCCGCCGCCGGCGAGTTGCAATTCGTCACAAGCGGGACACCGCGCGGCTACCGGCCACACGGCGACGGGATCCTCGTCCAGCGCGGAACGCGGACGTGGTACGTCGGCCCGGTGGAGACGGTCGGCTTCGACGGGACGGATGCGGCGTGGTCGCACGACGGCCGCTCGATCGCGTTCCTGCGCGGGTCGACGCTCTACGTGACGAGCGCCGACGCCCTCGACCGCGAACGCGTGGTCGCGACGGGGATCCAGCCGCCGTCGTGGGATCTCACCGGACCCGTGTGGTCACCCGACGACGGGCGCATCGTCATCGCGTCCGGCCCTGGGCTGATCGTCGCCGACGTCGTCACCGGCAAGGCGGAGCTCGCGTTCCGCGGCGCCAATCAGAGCGTCAACCCCACGTGGTCGGCCGACGGGAACACGATCGCGTTCGAGCGCAACGACGGGCCCCACTGGTCGATCTGGACGATGGCGTCCGACGGCTCGAGCGCGCACATGGCGATCACCGGCAATGCGAACTTCCGGTATCCGCGCTTTGCGCCGACGGGCGACCGGCTCGCGTTCATCAGCGATCGCCAGCACATCCCCGGCGGCGCGACGCCGTACCGGTTCGCGCTCTACGTCGAGTCGCTCGGCAGCCCGCGCTTGCAGAAGCTCGTCGACGACGCGCACCCGTATTCACCTCCGGCGTGGTCGCCGACGGCCGCACAGCTCGCCGTCGCGGCCGGGCAGGACTGCAAGCGCTGGGGCATCTTCGTCATCCGGAGCGACGCGCCGTTCGCCGGCGGGCACCGCCGCTCGAATCAGTGCCGGCAGGAAGGCACCGTGCGCAGCGAACGGCTGACTGGCACGCCCTGGTTCGACATCCTCCGGGGCCACGGCGGCAACGACACGATCAACGCGGGCTCCGGAAACGATCGGATCGAGGGCAACGACGGCAACGACGTCGTCCACGGCGGGCCGGGCAACGACGCGATCTTCGGCGGTTCCGGCAACGACCGGTTGTACGGCGACGCCGGCGACGACCTGATCATCGGCGGCAACGGCCATGACCGGATCGACTGCGGTCCGGGGAACGACACGGTCGAGGGCGTCGGCCCGCTCGACACCGTCGCGAAGAACTGCGAGCACGTCCGGCGGTAGTACGCTCGGCTTGTGACGAATTGTTGCAAGCCGACCGAGTACCGCCGGTTCTTCAATCGCAAGTTCGCGCAGCGCGACCTCGCGCGGTACCGGCGCAAGGGTCTCTCCGGAACCGAGCAAGACCTTGTGACACTGTGTGGCAAGGTCGACGGCGCCGCGATCCTCGAGGTCGGCGGCGGAATTGGTGCGCTGCAGGCCGAGCTCCTCGACGCCGGCGCTGCATCGGCGACGAACGTGGAACTGTCGAGTGGGTACGAGGATGCGGCCGCAGAGCTCCTCGCCGGCCGCGCCGTCGAGCGGCGGATCGGCGACTTTGTCGAGGCCGACGTGCCACCGCACGACATCGTCCTTCTCCACCGTGTCGTGTGCTGCTATCCCGACGTCGACGCGCTCGTCGGCACGGCAGCACGCCGCGCACGCAGTCGGCTGGCACTGACGTACCCGCAGGAGCGGCGGTGGATCGGCTGGGGGCTCGGCGCCGTCAACCTCTGGCTTCGCCTCTCGCGCTGTGGCTTCCGCACGTACCACCACCCGTTCGCCGGGATCGCCGCCGCAGCGGACGGGATGCGGCTCGAGGAGCGGCGCCGGCGCGGCCTGCTCTGGGAGTCGGCGGTCTTCGCGCGCTAGCGAAGAATCCCCGTGTGCCCGAGCGAATAGCGCCCCGGCTGCGGCCACACGCACAGCCCGTGCGGGCCTGCACCGACCGGGATCCGCGCGAGGAGCCGCCCGTCGGCCGTGCTGATCGCGTAGACCTCGCGGTTGTATCGACCCGAGAGCCAGAGCACCTTGCCGTTCGCGGAGACGTTGCCCATATCGGGGCTGCCGCCGCCGCGGATGTGCCAGGTGTGAACGATCCGGCGCGTCTTGAACGCGATCACCGAGATCGAGCCGGCCATCCGGTTCGTGACGTACAGGTCGCGCGCGTCTCGGCTCGGATAGAGGCCGTGCGCGCCGGCGCCGGTGTGCAAGAACCGCAGCACACGGAAGCGCGCCGCATCGACGAGCCACACACCGTTCGCGTTCATGTCTGCGACGTAGAAGACGGCTCCGTCGGGCGAGAGCTTCACGTCCTGCGGCGCCGCTCCCGCTCGCAGCGTCAAGGTGCCGACGACGCGCTCGCGGCGGACGTCCACCCGCACGAGCTGCCCTGAGAACTCGCAGCTGACGACGGCAAATCGCCCATCCGCCGAGAAGTCCATGTGGTCGACGCCGCTGCACGGAACAGGTACGGAGCGGTGGAGCTTGAACGTGTGCGAATTTCTGAAGTCGAGACGGTGCAGGCGCTCGGCAACAACGATCGCGTACCGCCCGTCGGGCGTGAAGTACATGTTGTACGGGTCGGCGACGGGGATCGTCCTGCCCGGCTCGCCCGTCTTCGGGTCGATCGCGGTCAGCGTGTTCCCCATGTCGTTGGTGACGTACAGCGTGCGCAGGTTCCACGCCGGGACGACGTGCTGCGGCAGCGCGCCGACGGCGAAGCGACGGACGACCTTGAACGTCCGTTGGTCGATGACATCCACCGTGTTGCTGTCGCTGTTCGGGACGTAGACGTACGGCCTCGCACCGCGGGTCGCGACACTCAGGTTGCCCACCCGGTCGGCCGCATAGATGTTCGCGACATGCGCAGGCCGGCGCAGCGGCCCGGGTGTGAGCTCGGTCAGAGCGGCGACAGCCGCCGTCCGGGAGCGGCCGCCGGCAAGGAGAACGCCGCCGCGGCTCGCGACCGCAGCGAGGTCGGAGAGCGGCGTCCCGAGCAAGCCTGCCGGCTCGATCCCACGACGCGTGACGGCGACGATGCGCCGCGACGGCGTGCCGAGCGCCGACCCGCGGCCGCCGATCACGTAGACGACGGCGCCGAGCGCCGCGGCAGCGGCATGCGTGGTCGGAGCCGGCAGCCTGCCGACGCGCACGATCCGCCCGGCTCCCGGGGTGTACGCATACACGGCGTCGCTCGCCGAGCCCGACTCGAGCGAGCCGCCCGCGATCACGATGCGGGTCCCGTCGGCCGCAACTGCCGCGTAGCGAAGCGCGTGCGGCAGGTGGGCGACGACGCGGGGCGGGCGACCGGGTCGCCAGGCGACGATCGTGTCGAGCCAGCGCGTCCCGGTGTATCCGCCGACGACGTACGCGGTGCCGTGGAGCGCGGCCGCCGCCTGGTCCGAGCTCGGCGCCGGCAGCGACGCGACGCGTTCGGCCGCACCGGTGCGCGGATCGATGCGAAGGATCTGGTCGAGCTGTGCGACGCCGTTGCCGCCGCCGAACGCGTAGACGAGCGGGCCGAGACGGACGAGCGCCGCGTCGTGGAACGCCCCAGGTAGTCGGCCGACGACGCGCGCGCCTGCCCGCGTCGCGACGACGATCGAGTCGGTCGAGACGTCGGCGGGCGTGAGGCCGCCGACGAGCACGGCACCCCCGTGCCACGACGCGGCGGCCGCATCCTGGACGGCCGCCGGCAACATGCCCGCCGAGACTGCGGCGAGGCGCACCGGCGGCCGCGGCCGCGGCGCGTGCGAGACCGCGTGCGCCGGGGGCGCCGGCGCAGCGAGTACGGCGTGCTGCCGGCCGTCGCACCCCGAAAGGAGGGTCGCGAGGAGCGCAACGGCGACGTACGATCGGCGGCGATGCGCCGCGTGGCCGTCGCGCTTGCCGCTCTCGCGCTCGTGCCGAGCGCAGCCGCCTGGACGCCCGTCGGCGGCTCCGTCGGCAACACGACCGTGCCGGCGCTGCTCGTGACGCAGATCCGGGCGGTTCTCATCTCGTACGATTCCCCGCTCGCGGGCACGATCTCGATCTCGCGCAACGGCGGTGCAGCGCGCACGCTCGTCACCGGCGACGCCGCGGCGAACCGCACGCAGCTCGTGCAGCAGCCGAACGGCGCAATTCAGCTCTACTTCCCGAACGCGCAGGGCGTGGCGCGGCTGACGTCGACGGACGATGGGCAAACGTGGACGGGCCCGATCCAGACACAGTCGCGCACGCTCGGCCCGGTGAACGGCGCGGCCGTCGCTCCAGACGGGACACCGTACTTCGCCCAGGACGGGACCGCGTTCGTCAACGTGTTCCGCGGCCTGAACGGGGAGCTGAGCAAGAACGTCTATCCCCGCTGCTGCGGGTACTTCGAGTCGCTCGCCGTCGACGCGTCCGGCCTGGCGGAGGTGGCGTTCTACTCGAACGCAGACCCGGACGCGGCGACCGTCTTCGAGCCGCTCGGCGCCGACCTGACGCCGGGTGCGCCGACCATTCTGAAGCCGATCGCGGAGCACGAGGCGCCGCTCGTCGCCGACCGGTCGGGCGACACGTTCGTCGCGTGGGCGGCCGGGTACCCGACCGCGCAACGGCTGTCGGTGGTCCCGTTCCGCGGCGGCGCGCCGGCGGGTGACGGCGTCACGTTCCGGGGCCCGTTCTCCGGGCCGGACCCGCACATGGCGCTCGCGCTCGAAAACGGCGACCGTCTGTGGATCGTCTGGACGCAGGGCGGGAAGGTGCGTGCAGCACGCTCGCGGTCGCACGGCCTCCACTTCGGCGCGACGGTGACAGCGTCCGAGCCCGGCACCGTCTACCAGATCGCCGCTGCTGGGGTCCCCGACGGGGCCGGCTCGGTCCTCGTCGTCCTCAACACCGGCGCGGCGCTCGTCGGCCAACGGCTGCAGCCCGGCCTCGGCGTCCGCGTCTTCAAGAAGCAGAAGCTCTGGTTCGCGCAGGCGCTCGACGACGGCATCGGCGTCGCCGGCGCACGGTTCCACGTCGGCGGCCGCACCGTGAAGGCGAACGGCACCGGAACGGCGAAGGTTCCGCGCGGACGCGGCACGGCCTCGGCCCAGGGCTACGTCTCGGCGTCGTTCCGCGTGCCCTAACTACCATGAGGCCGTGGCTGTGACGGCCGGCACCGAGAAGTTCAACGCGCATGCGGTCCGCGCGGACTTCCCGATCTTCGAGCAGACGATCCACGGGAAGCCGCTCGCGTTCCTCGACTCCGCGGCGAGCTCGCAGAAGCCTCGCCAGATGCTCGAGGCGATGATGACGTTCTACGAGACGTCGTATGCGAACGTCCACCGCGGCGTCTACGTGCTCGCCGAGCGGGCGACCGCTGCGCTCGAGGGCGCGCGCGAGAAGGTGCGCGCGCTGATCAATGCGCCCGACGCGCGCGAGATTGTGTTCGTCCGCAACGCGACCGAGGCGATCAATCTCGTCGCGTACGCGTGGGGGATGAGCAATCTGGAACCGGGCGACATCGTGATCGTGAGCGAGCTCGAGCACCACTCGAACTTCGTGCCGTGGCAGTACGTCGCAGGCCGCACGGGTGCCGAGCTGCGGATGCTCTCGCTGACCGAGGACGGAGAGCTCGATCTCGCCGCGCTCGAGAGTCTCGCGGCCGGCGGAACGGTGAAGGTCGTCGCGATGAACCAGGTCTCGAACTCGATTGGGACGATCAACCCGGTCGAGAAGCTCGCCGCGTGGGCGCACGAGCGCGACGCGATCTTCGTGTGCGACGGGGCGCAGTCGGCGCCGCACCTGGCGATCGACGTGCAGGCGCTTGGTCTCGACTTCCTCGCGATCTCGGGGCACAAGATGTGCGGTCCCTCGGGGATCGGCGCGCTGTGGGGCCGCGGCGAGCTGCTGCTGCGGATGGAGCCGTTCCTCACGGGCGGCCACATGATCCAGTCCGTCCGCCTCGAGAAGACGACGTGGGGCGAGCTGCCGCACAAGTTCGAGGCGGGCACCGCGCCGATGGCCGAAGCGGTCGGTCTCGGGGCGGCGATCGACTATCTGTCGGCGATCGGCTTCGACACGATCGCGGCGCACGAGCACGAGCTCGCCGCGTACGCGCTCGGGCGGCTGTCCGAGATCGACGGGATCACGCTCTACGGGCCGCCCGCCGACCGGCGCGCTGGAATCGTCTCGTTCAACGTCGAGGGGATCCATCCGCACGACGTCGCGCAGATCCTCGACATGCAGGGCGTCGCGATCCGCGCCGGCCATCACTGCTGCCAGCCGCTCATGCAGAAGCTCGGCGTCGCCGCTACGAACCGCGCGTCGTTCTACGTGTACACCGTGCAGGAGGAGATCGACCAGCTCGTCGAGGGCCTGCACACCGTCAAGAAGGTCTTTGCGTGAGCGAGTTCGACCAGATGTACCGCGAGGTCATCCTTGACCACTACAAGAACCCGCGCGGTCACGGCGTCCTCGACGAGGCCGACGCGCAGGCGGAAGGCCAGAACCCACTGTGCGGCGACGAGGTGTCGATCTACGTCGCGTTCGGCGACGACGGCGAGACGATCGACGAGGTGAAGTTCTCCGGCCGAGGTTGCGCGATCTCGCAGGCGGCGACGTCGATGCTGACCGAGATGGTGCAGGGGCGCCGCGCCGTCGACGTCGCGGCGCTCGACAAGGACGAGCTGCTCGACGAGATCGGCATCCCCTTGACGCCGGTGCGGTTGAAGTGCGCGATGCTCGGCCTGACGACGCTCAAGGTGGCGCTGCACAAGGCGAAGGGGACGCCGCTCCCCGACGGCCTCGCCGGCTTCGACGATCTCGAGCTCTCGTAGCGTGGCCTCGATCGACGTCGCGCCGGCCGATGGGTTCCCACCCGGCTCGTCGAAGCTCGTCGTCGCGGGGCCCGGGACGTACGTCGGCGTCTACAACTGCGGCGGCGCGCTGTACGCGATCGAAGACCGCTGCTCGCACGACGACGGGCCGCTCTGCGAGGGCGAGTGGGACGAGGATCTCTGCCGGGTCATCTGCCCGAGGCACGGCTCCGCGTTCGATCTCGCAACAGGGCGGGCGCTCGGGCCGCCGGCGTACGAGCCTGTCGGGACGTATCCGGTGTCGATCGTCGACGGGGTCGTCCGTGTCGACGTCGGTTGACACCGTCGTCCGCTGCTGGACGTCCGCGGACGCGTCATACAACGACTACCACGACGAGGAGTGGGGCCGCCCGGTCACCGACGAGCGCGGGCTCTACGAGCGGCTCTGCCTCGAAGGCTTCCAGTCGGGGCTGTCCTGGCTGACG
>DASXWV010000008.1:0-28315 GCA_036503495.1 Gaiellaceae bacterium | reverse complement strand
CGCGCCGATAGCGGTGCTATCGGCGCGACCGAGGACGAACCAGCGCGCCGCGTGATCGCGTTACAGAAGCCTGGAGGGCATCAGGCGGCGGGACGCAACTAGGCCGGGACGGCCGCTGCCTTCTTCGCGGCGCGCTTCTTCGGCGCGGCCTTCGTCGCGAGGACCTCCTCGAGCCACTCGTGGCACTCGTCCTCGTCCATGTTCTTCGCGTACATCAGCTCGGAGGCGAGGATCTTCTTCGCCTTCACGAACATCTGCTTCTCGCCGGTCGACAGGCCCTTCTCGTGGTCGCGGAGCGCGAGGTTGCGGACGACCTCTGCGAGCTCCATCACGTCGCCCGTCTTCATCTTGTCGCGGTTGTGCTTGAACCGGCGGTTCCAGTTCTTCGGCATCTCGGTCGAGCCGCCGGTCAGCGCCTTGAGGACGACCGCGACCTCCTTGTCGCCGATCACCGTGCGCAGGCCGACTTTCTCGGCGTTCTCGCTGGGCACCTGCACCGTCATGTCGTTGTGCTGGATCTTGATCGTCAGGTACTCCCGCTTCTGTCCGAGGACCTCGCGGGACTCCTTCTTGACGATCGTCCCGGCACCGTGGTGCGGATACACCACCTTGTCGCCGACTTTGTACAAGCCGACCCTCCCCTCACTGTCGTCGCCGTTTCCGCCAAAAGAGCCGGCACGCGTAGGCGCCGGCCCAGGAATCCAAGATTAGCAAAAACAGGCTGGAAAACCAAGCATTTCGCGCCTTTTCGGCGCGTTATAGCTGCAAATAGCGATCGACGAGGTTGTGTTCCTGGAGCCGGCGCAGGCCGTCGCGGATCTCGCGGGCCCGCACCGCGCCGACACCTTCCACCTCCTCGAGGTCGCGCTGCGAGGCCCGGACGACGGCGTCGAGCGACTCGAAGTCGGCGACCACCTTGCGGATCACCGGCTCGGGCAGCCGCGGGACGTGGGAGAGGACGCGGTAGCCCCGCGGCTGCATCGCGTGGTCGAGCGCATTGATGCCGCGGGCGAGGCCGAGCAGCTCGCCGAGCCGGTCGAAGTCGACGAGGCCCTGGTACGGCAGGGAGCGGAGCCCCTCGAGCGCGAGCGTCGCCTCTGGGCCGGCGCCGGCGGCGTGGTAATCGCGGACGATCGCGTCGCGCTCGGCGGGAACATTGCCGACGAGCTCCTCGAGCTGGAGCCGGATCAGCCGGCCTTCGCTGCCGAGCTCGATCGTGTCGCGCTCGATCCGCTCCGCCATCCGCGAGGTCATCTCGGCGCGCTGGAGCGTCACCAGGACGTCGTCGAGGACGACGGCGTTCTGGAACTCGAGCGCCGTCAGGCGCGTCAGCACCTGCTCCAGCCGCAGCCGGTAGGTCTCGAGCGTCCCGAGCGCCTGGTTCGTCTTCGCGAGGACGTCCGCGACCGGGTCGAGCTGGTAGCGGGCCGGACCGACGAAGATCGTCACCGTCTCGCGCTGCTGCGAGACGCTGACGACGAGCGCGCCCGTCTGCTTCGCGACGCGCTCGGCCGTTCGGTGCCGGGTGCCGGTCTCGTCGGAGGGAATCGTCGGGTCGGGCATCAGCTGGACGTTCGCCCACGCGAGCCGCTTGACCGCCGTGTCGACGATGATCGCGCCGTCCATCTTCGCCAGCTCGTAGAGCAGCTGCGGCCGGAACGGCGCGTCCAGCTTGAGGCCGCCGGAGTAGAGGAACGCGAGCTCGTGCGGGTCGCCGATCACGATCAGGGCGCCCTCGTGCGAGCGGATGACGTCGTCGACGGCCTGGCGGAGCGGCGTGCCCGGCGCGACCTTCTCGATCGCCGCGAGCAGGTGCGGGTCGCGGCGCGGGTCGTCCTCGGAAGGGGTTCTCGTGAAGCCGAGCTCGTCGCTCAGCCGTTCAATCCTCTGGGCTTCGTTCGACGGCATCGAGTCCGGCCTTGATCGCGTGGCGCAGGGTCTCTGCCTGCGCGACAGGCATCTTGCCAGCCCGCGATTCGGTCCCGCTCGGCGCCACCACCCCGCGCAGCCCGAGCTTGGCGCACTCCTCGAGGCGCCGCTCCGCCTGGGTGGCCGGCCGCAGGCGCCCGGTGAGCCCGATCTCGCCGAAGGCGGCGACCCCGGCCTTGACCGGCACCCGCTTCGCCGCCGAGGCGATCGCCAGCGCGATCGCGAGGTCGGCTCCCGGCTCGTCGATGCGGACGCCGCCGGCGACGTTGACGAAGACGTCCGCCTGGCCGAGCCCGATCCCGGCGTGGCGGGCGAGGACGGCGACGATCATCGCGAGCCGCTTCGGGTCGACGCCGGTCGCGACGCGGCGCGGCATCGCCAGCTCGCTCTGCGCGACGAGCGCCTGCACCTCGAGCAGCAGCGGCCTCGTCCCCTCGAGGGCGCAGGCGACGGCGGCGCCGGGCTCGCCGTCGACCGTCCGGCCGAAGACCTCGGAGGGATCGGGGACGCCGACGAGGCCCGCACCGGTCATCTCGAAGACGCCGAGCTCGTTCGTCGAGCCGAACCGGTTCTTGACCGCCCGCAGGACGCGGTGGGCGCGGTAGCGGTCGCCCTCGAACTGGAGGACGCAGTCGACGAGGTGCTCGAGCACCCGCGGGCCGGCGACCGAGCCGTCCTTCGTGACGTGGCCGACGAGGATCGTCGCGACGCCGTGCTCCTTCGCCACCCGCAGCAGGCGCCCGGCCGCCTCCCGCACCTGCGCGACCGAGCCGGGCGCCGAGCCGAGATCCGGCGCGTAGAGCGTCTGGATCGAGTCGATCACGCAGACGGCGGGCCGCTCCGAGACGAGCGTCTCGCAGACGACGTCGAGGTCGGTCTCGGCGAGGATCTCGACGGCGTCGGCGCCCCCGAGGCGGTCGGCGCGGAGCTTCACCTGCGCCGCCGACTCCTCGCCGGTGACGAGCAGGACGCGCCGCGGGGGGCTGGAAGCGACGGCGGCAGAGCCGCCGCCGCCCGGCCGCAAGATCGGGGCGCCTTCGGCGCCTTGGGACATGGCGCGGAGCGCCATCAGGAGCATCGTCGACTTGCCGACGCCGGGCTCGCCGCCGACGAGGACGAGCGACGCGGGCACGAGCCCGCCGCCGAGGACGCGGTCGAGCTCGGCGACGCCGGTCGGGATGCGGGCCGCCTCCCGCACCTCGACGTCGACCAGGCGGAGGAGCGGCTTCGGCGGTGCCGTCGCGGCCGCGACCTTGCCGATCCTCTCCTCGACGAGTGTCCCGAAGGCGTCGCAGCCGGGGCACTTGCCGAACCAGCGGCCGGCGGTATAGCCGCACTCGCTGCACGCGAACTGGACTGCCGGCTTCGCCTTCGCCACGACGATCCACCCTACGGACGAAGGTGGACGGCTTCGTGCCAACTCCGTGCCGGGTTCGTGAAGTAGCCCGCAGAACCACCTCAAAGGTGACGAATCAAGTGGCCGGCGTCGCAGAGGATGCACCCAGTACGGCACATCCCCCACGGCCCCAATGCGGCGGGGCCGAGCCGGAATTCCCCCCTCAGAACGACGAAGCGGCCCCTGCGGCGGGGCCGCTTTTTCGTTGTGGAAAAGCCGCACGCAGGTTCAGCGTCCACCCCACTGCCCTCCGGCCCGATCGGGCGCAGCATGGGCTCAGAAGCAAAGAGCCAGCTACCACACGGAGGGCAGCACCATGAAGAAGATCCTCGAATTCGGCGGCGTCGCAGCCGGCATCATCCTGATCGCGTTCGGCGTTGCGGCGATCGTCCTGGGCTTCCAGGGCAAGAACACCGTCGTCAGCTCTCTCAAGGAGCAGCAGATCGTCGGCACGCCCGACATGACGCCCGCGGCCATCGCCGGCGAGGCCAAGTCGGCCGGGCTGCCCGCCAGCATCAAGCTTCCGACCTGCACCGTCGCGAACCTGCAGGTGAACTCCGGGAGCCGCGCCCGCTGCTTCGCGGACTACATGCGGATCCACGCGTACGAGGCCACGGGCGGCCAGACCTACGCGACGATGCCGCGGTACGCGACCCAGGACGGCAAGGGCACGAACGACGCGACGAAGGCGCTCCAGCAGAACGGCCGGCCGGTCGACAACGCAGCCCGCAACGTGTGGGTGACCGAGACCGCGCTCTCGACGGCCCTGAACGTCAGCTACATGGCCGACCAGCTGGGCAACTTCGGGATCGTCGTCGGGGTCGCCCTGCTCCTCTCGGGCATCGGATTCGTCATCCTCGCGGTGGGCGGCGCCCTCCGCGCCGGCAGCTGGCTCTTCGCCCCCAGGGTGAAGACCGCCGCAACGATGACGATGCCGGTCAAGGCGTAACCCCGCCCGCAACCGGCGCGAAGGGGCGGCCCACGGGCCGCCCCTTTTGTCGTGGTCAGATCGTGAGGACGAGCTTCGCGCGCGCGTGGCCCTCGCCCATCAGACGCAGCGCGTCGGCGACGCGGTCGGTCGCTGCCGGCCCCGCAGCGAGGTCGCCCAGCGGCGGGCGATCGCGCCGAGCGGCCCGAGCAGCGGGTTCGAGGACAGCGGCACACCGACGAGCACGACGGCGGCGTCGGGCTCGAGGACGCGCCGGAGCTCCGACCACGACCGGTTGCCCGCGACGTCGAGGACGAGGTCGTACCGCTCGCCCATGCGAGGAAGTCGTCGGCCGTGTAGTCGATCACGCGGTCGGCGCCGGCGCTCGAGCGCGGGCGTGACGGCCGCGAGGAGTTCGAGTTCGGGCTCGATCTGATCCTCGCCGGCCTCGAGAGGCTCCGATGAGTTCGCACCGCGGCGGCAGTCTGTAGGGCATGGGAACCCTGGCCGGGCGCTGCGAGTGCGGCGCCGTCGAGTACGAGGTCGCGGACGAGCTCCTGTACGCGATCAACTGCCACTGCTCGAGCTGCCGCGCGCACACGGGGTCGGCATTCAAGCCGTTCGGCGGCATCGAGGAGGAGAAGCTGACGATCACGAAGGGCGCCGACGGGCTGCTGATCTGGGGCGACGCGGACGGCAAGAACCACACGCGCTGCGGCACCTGCGGCTCGCCGCTCTACTCCGCCGTCGGCGAGGGCCGCGTGCACGTGGCGCTCGGCTCGCTGCGCGACGAGCCCTCGCGCCGGCCGACGAAGCACATCTTCGTGGGCTCCAAGGCGCCGTGGTTCGAGATCACCGACGACCTTCCCCAATACGAGGAGCTGCGATGAAGACGACCGTAGGTGCGATGACGCTGTTCGTCGCCGACAAGGAGCGCTCGAAGGCGTTCTATGGGAATGCGTTCCAGCTGGAGCCGATCCACGAGGACGGCAACAGCGTCGTGTTCCGGCTCGACAACCTGATGATCGTTCTGCTCGACGAGCGGGAGGCGCCGGAGCTGATCGAGCCCGCCCCGGTCGGCACGGGCTCGCGGGCTCAGTACACGATCTGGTTCGACGACTGCGACGCCACGGTCGCCGAGCTGCGCGGGCGCGGCGTCGAGTTCCTCAACGGGCCGCAGGACCGCGCGTGGGGCCAGCGCACGGCCGCGTTCAGCGATCCCGACGGGCACGTCTGGGAGATCGCACAGCAGCTCGCCTAACGCTCGCGCCGAATCGTGAAGCGGTAGCGGCCGAGGCGGCCCTTCCGGTGCGCGAGCCGGAAGTACGTCGTGCAGCCGACGAACGGCATGAGCAGCGACTGCGCGAGCGAGTACAGCGGGTACGCGAGCATCAGCGGCTGCTTCACCTGCCAGTTGCCGAGCACGGTGACGACGACGTAGACGACGAACACGGCGATCGCGAGCGTGACCGCCTGCACCGCGTGCGCGGCGCTCGTCCACGCCTCGTACCACTTGAAGTAGACGCCGCACCAGACGAGCGCGACGTAATAGAACGTGTATGCCGGCATCTGCAGCATGTTGCGGTCGAAGTTGATCCACACGTGGCGGAAGTTGCCGGCCCACCAGAGCGTCCGCTGACGGTAGAGCGCGCGCCAGCCCGCGGGCGCCTCGGTGTAGACGGCGTAGTCGACGTGCCGCACGCGCATGCCGAGCGCGTTCGCGACGCGGCCGACCTCGAGATCCTCGCCGGGCATCCAGAGCGAGTGCCGCTCGAAGATCCGCCGCATCGCCGTCGTCGTCGCGACATGGCAGGCGCCGCTCGTCTGCCACGGGCGGTAGTGGCGCGAAAGCATCGACATGCGGTACTCGAGCGCCTGCAGGCGCGTCGCGAGCGACTGCCGCTCGTTCTCGACGAAGCACTTGAGCGACGCGACGTCGGTGCCGTCGGCGGCGACGGCGGCAACGACGCGCGCGATCCCGTCGCCGATCCCGGTGTCGGCGTCCAGCCGCACGACGTACGACGTCTCGATCTGCGGCAGCGCGGCGAGGACGAGCACGGGCGCGGACGGCGTGTCGTTCTCGCTGCGGCAGACGCGCCAGCCCTCCCGCTCGAGCTGGTCGGCGAAGTCCGGCATGCCGGCGCCGCCGACGTCGAGGCTGATCAGGCAGCGGTCGCGGAGCTTCGCGAGTGCCCGGCGGTGCACCTCACCGAAGTAGCGAGGTGCACCGTAGACGGGAACGATGAGCGTGAAGTCGTCGCTCTCCTCCTCGCCCGGCTTCAGGACGCGGCCGTGCCACCAGGCAAGGACGTTCTGGAAGTCGAACAGGAACAGACCAAGCGCGAACAGCGCTGCGACGAGCTCCCACATCTGTTGTGCGGATCAGCCGACGAGCAGCGTTACGACGTGTGCCAGCGCTTGCTGGAGCTGCGCGACCGGATGCAACGCGGAGATGACGGCGACGAACGACGCCATTCCGGCACTTCTTCCCCCTGCACTCACTTGGACCCTCCCTGCGGCTAGAAGAGACGCTCTCTCCATCGGTGCGCGCGCACGATGCGCGGCACCCCGCATTCGAGGTAATCGCAGTGCGAAGGACCTGCAATCAGGTTGCAACGTCGTTGCAACCTGATTGCAGTCTCCAGTTACTCCTCGGGCTCGGTCGGCGGCACCGTCACCTGCTCGGGCGCGATCGTGCCCGGGATGAAGGTGATGTCGACCTCGTCGCCCGGCTCGCCGTCCTCGTTCGTCTTGCGCGAGACGAGGATGTTCGAGCCCGGGTCGAGCTCGCGGCCGAGCACGTAGTCGGCCAGCGGGTCCTCGATGTAGCGCTGGATCGCGCGGCGCAGCGGCCGGGCGCCCATCGCCGGGTCGTAGCCCTTGTCGACGAGCAGATCCTTCGCCTCGTCGGTCAGCTCGATGGTGACGTCGTGCTGCGCCATCTGCTCGCGCAGCCGCTTCATCATCAGGTCGACGATCTGGAGGATCTCCTCCTTCGTCAGCTTCGGGAAGACGATCATCTCGTCGATGCGGTTGAGCAGCTCGGGGCGGAACACCTTCTTGAGCTCGCCCATCACGCGCGACTTCATCTCGTCGTACGAGAGGCCCGCCTCGTCGCCGACCGAGAAGCCGAAGCCCTGGTTCTTCGAGATCGAGCCCGAGCCGATGTTCGACGTCATGATCACGATCGTGTTGCGGAAGTCGACGCGGCGCCCCTGGGCGTCCGTCAGCTTCCCGTCCTCGAGGATCTGCAGGAGGATGTTGAACACATCCGGGTGCGCCTTCTCGATCTCGTCGAGCAGGAGCACGCTGTACGGCTTGCGGCGCACGGCCTCGGTGAGCTGGCCGCCCTCGTCGTAGCCGATGTAGCCGGGAGGCGAGCCGACGAGCCGGGACACGGAGTGCTTCTCCATGTACTCCGACATGTCGATCTGGATCATCGCGTCCTCGTCGCCGAACAGGAACTCGGCCAGGGTGCGAGCCAGCTCCGTCTTGCCGACGCCGGACGGGCCGAGGAAGATGAAGCTGCCGGTCGGCCGCTTCGGGTCCTTGATGCCTGCCCGCGCGCGGCGGATCGACTTGGCGACGGCGATGATCGCCGCGTCCTGGCCGATGACGCGCTTGTGCAGCTCCTCCTCCATCCGGATCAGGCGCTGCGACTCGGCCTCGGTCAGCTTGAAGACCGGGATGCCCGTCCACATCGAGACGATGTCCGCGATCTCCTCCTCGCCGACCTCCGGCTGCTCCTCGGCGCCTTCGGAGTTGCGCCACTGCTCCTCGAGCTCGCGCTTCTTCTGCGTGAGCTTGCGCTCCTTGTCGCGGAGCGACGCGGCCTTCTCGAACTCCTGGGACTCGATCGCGTTCTCCTTCTCCTTGCGAACGCGCTCGATCTCCTCCTCGAGCTCGCGGTAGCGCGGCGGTGCGCTCATCGAGCGGATGCGGAGCCGCGACGCAGCCTCGTCGATCAGGTCGATCGCCTTGTCGGGCAAATGGCGGTCCTGGATGTAGCGGTCGGCCAGCTCGGCGCTCGCGTGCAGCGCCTCGTCGGTGATCTTGACTCGATGGTGCGCCTCGTAGCGGTCGCGCAGGCCGCGCAGGATCTGCACGGTGTCGTCGACCGTCGGCTCCTCGACGCGCACCTGCTGGAAGCGCCGCTCGAGCGCCGCGTCGCGCTCCAGGTACTTGCGGTACTCGTCGAGCGTCGTCGCGCCGATCGTCTGCAGCTCGCCGCGGGCGAGCGCCGGCTTGAGGATCGACGCAGCGTCGATCGCGCCTTCCGCGGCACCCGCGCCGACGAGGTTATGGAGCTCGTCGATGAAGAGGATGATGTCGCCCCGCTGCATGATCTCCTTCATCACCTTCTTCAGGCGCTCCTCGAACTCGCCGCGGTACTTCGAGCCGGCGACGAGCGCAGCGAGGTCGAGCGTGTAGATCTGCTTGTTCTTCAGCAGCTCCGGCACCTGGTTCGTGGCAATGCGGGCGGCGAGGCCCTCGACGACGGCGGTCTTGCCGACGCCCGGCTCGCCGATCAGCACCGGGTTGTTCTTCGTGCGGCGTGAGAGGATCTGCATCAACCGCTCGATCTCGGTCTGGCGGCCGACGACCGGGTCGAGCTTGCCCTCCTGCGACTGCTTCGTCAGGTTGCGGCCGAACTGGTCGAGCAGCTTCGAGCTCTTCGACTTCTCGCCGGATGCTCCCCCGCCCGACCCGCCCTGGCGGCGGCCCGGCCCGGACAGCATGCGAATGATCTCGTTGCGGATCTTCTCGGCGTCGGCGTCGAAGTCGAGCAGGATCCGGGCGGCGACGCCCTCGTTCTCGCGGACGAGCCCGAGCAGGATGTGCTCGGTGCCGATGTAGTTGTGGCCGAGAGAGAGTGCTTCGCGCAGTGCCAGCTCCAGCACCTTCTTGGCGCGCGGCGTGAACGGGATCTGGCCGGTCGTGACCTCGTCGCCCTGACCGACGATCCGGGCGACCTGCGCGCGCACTTCCTCAACCGTGATGTCGAGGGACTCGAGCACCCGCGCCGCGAGACCCTCTTCTTCGCGGAGCAGGCCGAGCAGGATGTGCTCGGTGCCGATGTAGTTGTGCTTGAGCGCGCGGGCCTCGTCCTGGGCGAGGACGACCACCTGGCGAGCCCGTTCAGTGAAGCGTTCGAACAAGTTCCTCTCCCTCTTCTCGGGAAGCCCATCGTAGCCCAGGTGTCTGTCGCTACCGAGCCGCGCATTCCCGGGAAATGGACGAGGAAACTGTTAATTCAACAGCGGCCGGAATGTCTCCTCGACGAGGAAATCGAAGCTATGCGGGAGATTTCCGTCGACGCCGGCGTAGTCGCGGAGGAAGAAGAGGTACGAGCGCCACTCCTCGAGCCGGTCCGGATGGGCCGCTCCCTGCTCGGAGACGAGCCGCTCGAGGACGTCCAGGTTGAAGGTTCCGTTGCTCACCGGGGCGGCCGCGGCCGCCGCCCGGGCGATCGCGACCTCGCGTTTCGTGACCGCCGCGACCCGCTCCTCGAGCTGCCGCTCCCGCTCCGCGAGCTCCTGCTGGGGCTCGAGCGCACGCAGCTCGTCGATCCGCTCCCGCAGCTCGCGCTCCCGCACCGCGAGCGCCGACTCCCGGGCGACGAGCCGGTGCTCGAGCCGATCGACGAGCGCCTGCACCGACGGGTCGTCGGAACCTCCGGGCGGGAGGAGCGGCCCCTCCGCCTCCCAGCGCACGCGCCGCCGCCACACCGCGAGCGCGAGCGACAGCACGACCGCGAGCGCGAGGCCCGACAGCGCGCCGGTGAGGATCAGCCCGAGCCAGCCGGGCCACGCGGCCGACGCGGGCGCGGTTGCGCTCGACGCACGCCGCACCGTCGGGTCGGCCTGGCCGACGAAGCCGCGCAGCGTCGCGAGCCGCTTCGAGAGCTGCGCGCGCTCGTCGGCGGAGCCGCTCGCGAGCAGCTGCTGGTCGCGGGAGATCGCCGAGGCGAGCTGGCTCTGGAACGTCGCGGTGCGGCGCGCGATCAGCGCGTCGACGAACGCGTTCGCGAGGCGGGCGGCGCCGTCCGCCGAGCTGTCGGACGCCTCGACCTCGACGACGTCGCTGTCGTCGACGACGTGCGCCTGGACGTTCGAGAGCAGCGAGTCGCGCGACCGCTCGAGCCCGAGCTGCGTGTCGACGGCGTCCGCCACCTCCGGCGTCCTGACGAGCGCGGCGGCGCTCGCGGCCGCGGTGTGCGCGCCGTTGACGTCGCGGAAGATGTCGAGCCCGGCGAACGTCGGGTCGGCGCCGGAGACCGGCGCGACGAGCACCGTCGCCTTCGCGTCGTACCGCTTCGGCGCCGTCAGGCCGTAGCCGGCGGCGGCGGCGGCGCCGGCCACCGTCAGCGTCACCGCGAGCAGCATCGGGGTCAGCCGCTGCAGTCGCATGTCCAAACCGTATTCGGCCAGGCGCAGGCGAATCCTTAACGGGTTGCGTCTACGATCCCCCGGTGCCCGAGGGCGAGCGCAACAGCGTGCTGATCACCGGCGGCGCGGGCTTCATCGGCTCGCACCTCGCCGAGCTGCTGCTCGACGCCGGCCACGAGGTCTTCGTCCTCGACGACCTCTCGACCGGCTCGGAGCGCAACGTCGCCCACCTACGCGACCGCCGCGACTTCCATCTCGTCGTCGACTCCGTGCTGAAGACCTCGGTCGTCAACGAGCTCGTGCACCGCTGCGACGTCGTCTTCCACCTCGCGGCGGCGGTCGGCGTGCGGCTGATCGTCGAGGAGCCGGTGCACACGCTCGTCACGAACATCCAGGGGACGGAGAACGTCCTCGAGTACTGCAACCGGTTCGGGAAGCGCGTGCTCGTCGCGTCGACGTCCGAGGTGTACGGCGACCGGCGCGAGCCCGAGGCGTTGTCGGAGGACTCGCGGCGGCTGTACGGGCCGACGACCGCGCGCCGCTGGGCGTACGCCGAGTCGAAGGCGCTCGACGAGTTCCTCGCGCTCGCGTACCACCAGGAGCGCGGGCTCGACTGCGTGATCGTGCGGCTCTTCAACACCGTCGGGCCGCGGCAAAGCGGGCAATACGGCATGGTCATCCCGCGCTTCGTCGCGTCGGCGCTCGCGGCGCGACCGCTCGAGATCCACGGCGACGGCAGCCAGACCCGGTGCTTCTGCCACGTCCAGGACACGATCCGCGCGCTGGCCGGGCTGATGGAGGCGCGGCAGATCTCGGGTGAGATCTTCAACGTCGGCTCGACCGAGCGCGTGACGATCCAGGAGCTGGCCGACCGCGTACGCGCGGTGACGCGCTCCGACTCGGAGCTCGTGTTCGTGCCGTACGACGAGGTCTACGGGCAGGGAATCGAGGACATGCTCCACCGCCAGCCCGCGATCGACAAGGTGGCGGAGGCGATCGGCTGGGCGCCGTCGCGCTCGCTGGACGACATCCTCACCGACGTCGTCGCCTACACGAGGACGTCGCCGGCCATCCTCGCAGACGCCTAGGCCCTTTCGCGCAGCGCCGGGAAGAGGATCGCGTCGCGGATCGACTCGCGGCCGGTCAGCACCATCGCGAGGCGGTCGATGCCGAGGCCGATGCCGCTCGTCGGCGGCATCCCGTACGAGAGCGCCTCGACGTAGTCCGGGTCGCCGGCCTCCGCCTCGACGTCGCCGGCCGCGCGCTCTTCCTCCTGGGCGGCGAACCGCTGCGCCTGCTCCTCCGCGTCGTTGATTTCGGTGAACGCGTTGCCGAGCTCCATCCCGCCGATGAAGTACTCGAACCGCTCGACGATCTGCGCGTCGTCGTCGGTCGCACGCGCGAACGGCGACAGCTCGACGGGATAGTCGTAGAGGATCGTCGGCTGGATCAGGTTCGGCTCGACGAACCGCGAGTGCGCATGGTCGATCAGCTTCGCCCACGTCGGATCGTGTGAGACGTCGACGTCGCGCTCCCGTAGCCGCTTCCGCAGCTCGTCGGCATCGCGCGTCCAGAGGTCGTGCTCGGCGAGCGCGTCGACGAACTTGAGGCGCCGCCACGGCGGCGCGAAGTCGACCTCGTGCCCGCGGAACGTCACCGTCGTCGTGCCGAGCACCTCCTCGGCGACGCGGGCGACGAGCTGCTCGATCCGCTCCATCGTCGTCGTGTAGTCCGCGTACGCCTCGTACCACTCGAGCATCGTGAACTCCGGGTGATGCTTGAACGAGACACCCTCGTTGCGGAAGTCCTTCGCGAGCTCGTACACCTTCTCGAGGCCGCCGACGATCAGCCGCTTCAGGTAGAGCTCGGTCGCGATCCGCAGGTAGCGGTCCTCGTCGAGCGAGTTCCAGTGCGTGACAAAGGGCTCGGCGAAGGCGCCGCCGTAGCGCGGCTGCAGGATCGGCGTCTCGACCTCGACGAAGCCCCAGCCGTCGAGGACGCGCCGGATCGCAGTCACCATCTTCGCGCGCGCGATCGCATCGGCGCGGGACTCCTCGTTCATCAGCAGGTCGAGGTACCGCTTGCGGTAACGCAGCTCGACGTCGGTGAGGCCGTGGAAGGTGTCGGGCAGCGGCGTGCGGATGCGGGAGAGCAGCTCGAGGCTGTCGACCATCAGCGAGGGCTCGCCGCGCCGCGACTTCGCGGGGGCGCCGCTGACGCCGACGATGTCACCGAGGTGGACGTCGATCTCGCCCGTCCGCTCGAGCGGGCAGAGCAGCTGGATCCGGCCGGAGCGGTCGACGAGGTCGAGGAAGACGAGCTTGCCCATGTCGCGGCGCGCCATCACGCGGCCGGCGAGGCGGCGTGTCGTCTCGGCCTGAGCGCCGTTCTCGAGCGGCTCCGCCTCGGCGCGGACCGCGGCGATCTCGTCCCGGTCGGGGAAGCTCTTCGGGGCCGGCATAGCGCCGAAACTTAGCCCCAGATCGCCCAGCCGATGAGGATGCCCGCGCCGAGCGTCATCGCGCCGAGCACCCAGCTGACGGCGACGAGCGCCACCGGCGACCACCGACGACGTGGCGGCGGCGGCGGGCTGCGGTACGTGCGCGGCGCGGTGCCGCCGAGCATGTGCACGACCGCGTCGCGCACCTTGTCGGCGTCGGTACCGTAGTCGAGCAGGACGCGCGCGCCGACCCCTTGGTTCTCGCGGACGAGCCCGAGCAGGATGTGCTCGGTGCCGATGTGGTTGTGCCCGAGCCCGACGCACTCGCGCAGCGCCAGCTCGAGCACCTTCTTCGCGCGCGGCGTGAACGGGATCTGCCCCGTCTCGACCGCGTCGCCCTCGCCGACGATCCTCGCGACCTGCGGGCGCACCTCCTCGAGCGTGATGCCGAGCGACGCGAGGGCGCGGGCGGCGAGCCCGTCCTCCTCGCGCAGCAGTCCGAGCAGCAGGTGCTCGGTGCCGATGTAGTTGTGGCGCAGCGCGCGGGCCTCGTCCTGCGCAAGGACGACGACCTGGCGTGCCCGTTCTGTGAAGCGTTCGAACGTAAGCCGGAGCTTACGCCGCCTTGATGTCCATGATCTTGAACTTGATCGTGCCGCGCGGCGCCGCGACCTCGACGATCTCGCCCTTCTTCTTGCCCATGATCGCCTTGCCGACCGGCGACTCGTTGGACAGCTTGTTCTCGGTCGGGTCGGCCTCGGCGCTGCCGACGATGTGGTACTCGACCGTCTTGTTCGCCTTGACGTCGCGCAGCCGGACCTTCGTCCCGATCGAGACCTCGCCCGACTTGATCTCCTTCTTCGTGACGACGCGCGCGCTCTTCAGCCGCTCCTCGAGCAGGGAGATGCGCGCCTCCAGGTGCGCCTGCTCGTTCTTCGCCGAGTCGTACTCGGCGTTCTCGGCGATGTCGCCGAACTCGCGCGCCTCGCGGATCCGGTCCGCGATCTCGCGACGCTTGTCGACCGACAGATACTCGATCTCTGCCTGGAGCTTCTTGTAGCCCTCAGGCGTGAGGATGACTTCCTTCAAAAAGGCCTCCTGAACCCCCGGCAGTCCCTACGGCGGGCGGGGATGGTACTCCCCGCGCCCTGAGACGTCAACAGGCGAGGGCTACGATGTCCGGCTTATGCCCTCGAAGCTGCAGGAATCGTGGCGCATTCGCGAGGTCGGCGTGCCGACCAGGGTCGTCCTGGCGCCGATGGCGGGCGTCTCGGTGCAGGCCTTCAGGCGGCAGGGGCGCCGCTTCGGCGCCGGGCTCGTCTGCTCGGAGATGGTCTCCTGCGCCGGGATCGAGCACCGGAACGAGAAGACGCTCGGCTACCTGCGAGTCGCCTCCGACGAGCATCCGCTGGCGATCCAGATCTTCGGCTCCGAGCCGCGGGCGATGGCGGAGGCGGCGCGGATGGTCGAGGCGGCCGGGGCCGACCTCGTCGACATGAACTTCGGCTGCCCGGTCCGGAAGGTGACGAAGACCGGCGCCGGGGCGCACCTGCTCGAGGAGCCGGGCCTCGCGTGCGCGATCACCGAGGCCGTCGCGAACGCGGTCTCGGTACCGGTGAGCGTGAAGATGCGCCGCGGCGTCGAGGACGGCTCACGGCGCTGCCTCGAGCTCGGGCCGCAGCTCGTCGACGCCGGCGCGTCGGTGCTGACGCTCCATCCGCGCTCGGCGAAGCAGATGTACACGGGCTACGCGGATCACACGCTGACTGCGGAGCTCGTCTCACGGGTCGACGTGCCGGTGATCGCGTCGGGCGACATCACCTCGCGCGCGAAGGCGGAGGCGGTGCTCGCAGCGACGGGCGCTGCCGCGGTGATGGTCGGCCGCGCCGCGCAGGGCAATCCGTGGGCGATCCAGGAGATCGTCTTCGGCGACAGCATCCAGCCGTCGCGCGAGGAAGTGGCAGCCGAGCTGATCTACTTCATCCGCGAGACGGTGCGCGAGCTCGGCGAGCGGCGCGCCTCCGGCTTCCTGAAGAAGTTCTACGCGTGGTACCTCGGCCACGGCCGCTTCCCGAAGCCGTTCAAGAACGAGCTCGTGCAGCTGCACTCCACCGATGAAGTCGTGACGCGCCTGCTCGCAGCGGCGCCGGGCGCGGCTCTGCTTCTCGACGAGCTCGAGGCGAATGTCCCCGAGAGCGAGATCCTTCTCGAGGGGATGCCGATCTCTTTGTACGGCGGCGGCTGACGCCGCCGCCGGCGGCGGCAGGCGCGTCCTGATTCGCGCGCGCCAAGCCTTGGGCTTGGCTTGCGCGGGTTGTTGGCGCTAGCGGTTCCGCTCCCAGACAATCTGGAGGCCGTCGAGCGTCAGGAACGGATCGACCTTGCCGATCGTCCGCGAGTGGGGCGCGATCAGGTCGGCGAGGCCGCCGGTCGCGATCACCTGCGCGTCCGGCGACTCGAGCTCGGCGCGAATCGCGTCCGCGATCCCGTCGACCTGGCCCGCGAACCCGAAGACGAGCCCCGACTGCAGCGCGGTCGCCGTCGACTTGCCGATCGCCGCCGGCGGCTCGGCGAAGTCGACCTTGACCAGCCGCGCCGCGCGCGCGAACAGCGCATCCATCGAGATCTCGATCCCGGGCGCAAGCACGCCGCCGACGTACTCGCCGTCGGGCGAGACGACGTCGAAGTTCGTCGATGTCCCGAAGTCGGCGACGATCGCAGGCGCGCCGTACTTCTCCTTCGCCGCGACCGCGTTGACGAGCCGGTCGGGGCCGATCTCGTGCGGCGCGTCGTGCCGGATCGCGATCCCGAGCTTGACGCCGGGCGCGATGACGAGCAGCGGCGCCTTCGCCCACCGCTCCGCGACGTGCTCGTACTCGCGGATCAGCCGCGGCACGGTCGACGACAGACAGATGCCGTCGAGCGCGTCGAAGTCGACGAAGTCGTCGAGCAGCGCGCCGAGCTCATCGCCTGTCCGCTGCGCCTCGGTCGCGATGCGCCAGCGCTCGCCGAGCTCCGCGCCGTCGTACAGCCCGAAGACCGTCTGGGTATTTCCAACGTCCACAGCGAGAAGCACGCACAAACCCTAAGCGAGCTAAACCCGCAGGGCTTAGCGAGCGCCGATGAGGGCGTTCCTGCGCGCAGCGCACGAACGCCCGCACACCAATCCTTACTGCACGAAGCGCGCGGAAGACCGCGCTCTTCCGCGCGCGAAGTTCCTCAGTCGCCGAAGGCGACGAGCCTAGAAGTCTTCGTCGCGCGGGCGGATGTCGCCAATGCGCTCGGCGAGCGCCTCCGGCGTCAGCGCCGGCTCGTCGTTCTCGCCGCGCAGTTCTTCGATGGTCACGTCACCCGACGTGAGGAAGATCTCCGTGCGCGGGATCATGCGCGTCGGCCGGTTCTTGTCCCACACCCAGACGTCCTCGAGCACGAGACGGATGAACGGGTACGCGGGTTGCGGCGCGTACGTCCGCTCGAGCTTGTTGCAGAGGTACGTCGCGTCCGGCGTCAGCACGCAGTAGCGGAAGAGCGAGAAGACCGCCTGGTACTCCTTCTTCAGCCGGAGCTCGAGCTCGGCCTCGTACTCGTCGAGATCGTCGAGGTGGCTCATGGGAGCGTCAGTGTAGCTCCGCCAGGAGGGCCTGAACCTTTCCCTTTCCAGGCACTTCCAGAGACGGGTCCAGCTCGGCCAGAGGCTCGAGGACGAACCGCCGCTCGTGCAGCCTCGGGTGCGGGATCCGCAGCCCGGGCTCGTCGATTTCGGCAGATTCGTAGAGGAGGAGGTCGAGGTCGAGCGTTCTCGGGCCCTGGGGCGGCACCCCCTGCCGCTCCCGCCCGAACCGCCGTTCCACGGCCAGGAGGAGCTCGAGCAGCGCCCGCGGCTCGAGGGTCGTATCGAGGGCCGCGGCGCCGTTCAGGAACCTCGGCTGGTCGAGGTAGCCGACCGGCTCGGTCTCGATCAACCGCGACACGCCGGCGACCTCGACGCCGGCCGCTGCGTCGAGCTCGGCGAGGGCCGCCCGGATCGTCTCCTCGCGGTCGCCGAGGTTCGAGCCGAGTGCGACATAGACTCGCCTCATCTCGCGAGGCTAGTCTGGCGCGACCGTGGCGCGCCGCCTCCTCCTCGTACTGGTCGTCGCGCTGGCGACCGCGGCGGGCGCGCAGGCGCGTGTCGGCACCGACCCGCTCGTCCCGCAGGAATGGTGGCTTTCGCATGTGGGCGCCGACCGCGCGGACGCTCCGGGCCCGGGCGTCCCGATCGCGATCGTCGACAGCGGCACCGACCCGACCCACGAGGAGTTTGCGACCCGCCCGAGCACGACATTCCTCAACGACCAGACGACGTTCGGCCGGGACGAGTGGCACGGCACGTTCGTCGCGTCGATTGCGGCGGCGCCCGACAACGGTGCGCTCATCGACGGCGTCTATCCGCAGGCGGCGCTCCAGGTCTTCGACGCGAGCACGACGGCGGTCACGGGCATCACCGACTTCACCGTCGTCGCCGCGATCACCGCGATCTCGCAGCACTGTCCCGCCGTGATCAACCTCAGCTTCGGCGGCACAGATCCGGACGCGAACCTGCAGGACGCGCTGCTCGGGGCGATGCGGAGCGGCTGCCTGATCGTCGCGGCGGCCGGCAACAACGGCGACGAAGGAAGCCCGGTCAGCTATCCCGCGTCGTGGCCGCACGTCCTGGCCGTCGGCGCGACCGACCAGAACGACGCGTCCGCCTCGTTCTCGACGGTCGGCCGGTGGGTCGACCTTGCGGCTCCCGGCAAGGACATGATCGGCGCGGTCCCACACTGGCGGAACGCGAACGGCTACAGCGTCGAGAGCGGCACGAGCTTTGCAGCGCCGATCGTCGCCGCCGCAGCGGCGTGGGTCTGGACGGTGCGGCCGACGCTGACCGCATCGCAGCTGTCGGCGCTGCTCCGCGTGTCCGCACGCGACGTCGGCTCTCCCGGGTTCGACAACGCGACCGGCTGGGGGATCGTCGACATTCCGGCGGCGCTCGCCGCGCCGACGCCGCCGAACGATCCGTCGGAGCCGAACGACGACATCGCCCAGGTCAAGCCGGGCGTCCTCTTCGCCGACGGGCAGGCGCCGGTGACGCGGGCCGCGAAGCCGTCGATCCGGCTCGCGGCGACCCTCGAGGCCTCGGACGATCCGCGCGACGTGTACCGGATCTGGGTGCCGGCGAGGCGGTACGTCCACGTCAGCGCCGCCAGCGGCGGCACGGCTGCAGCGCGGATCTGGGGGCCGAAGGCGGTCGGTGTGCACGAGGGCCTTGCGGCACAGCGTCGAGACCTGCGCGGCCAGCGGATGTACGGCGGGGCGCACGGCTCGGCAGCCTATGTCGAAGTGCTGCTGACCGGCCGCAGCCAGAGCGCGCGCTACACGCTCAGCATCACCGCCGCGAAGAAGTGACCGACACGGTGCCGGGCGAGACGGCCGGCTTGGTCACGCGCACGCGCACGGCCTCGGGCGCGAACCGCGCGTCGAGCGCGTCCGCGACCGCGGTCGCCAGCGCCTCGAGCAGGTCGTAGCTCCGCGCGTCCGAGACCTCCTGGACGACGCGTGCGATCTCGCGGTAGTCGACGGCGTCCGCGAGCCGGTCCGACGTACCGCGGTCGCCGACGTCGAGCTCGACGTCGAAGACGAAGTCCTGGCCGGCCTCCTTCTCGTGCTCGTGCACGCCGTGGCGGCCGAAGAGCCGCAGCTCGCGGATCTCGATCGTGATCACGCGATCGCTTCGGCGACGATGAGCGCGTCGACGTGGGGCTTGACGTCGTGGACACGGAGGATGGTCGCACCGCGCTCGAACGCGGCAACGGCGGCGGCGACGCTCGCGCCGAGCAGGTCGTCGGAGCCGGTCAGCGTGCGCAGCGTGCTCTTGCGCGAGAAGCCGACGACCACGGGTCGTCCGAGGGCGGCGATCTCGTCGAGGCGCCGCACGAGCTCGAGATTGTGCGCGACGGTCTTACCGAAGCCGATGCCGGGATCGAGGCAGATGCGGTCCTCCGCGATCCCCGCGTCGACGGCGAAGCGGAGCCGTTCCTCGAGGAATGCCGCGACCTCCGAGACGACGTCGTCGTAGCGCGGGTCGGCCTGCATCGTGCGCGGCTCGCCCTGCATGTGCATCAGGCAGAGGAAGGCGCCGCTCTCTGCGACGACGCCGGCGAGCTCGGGATCGCCGCGCAGCGCGGTCACGTCGTTGACGAGCTCGCCGCCGAGCTCGAGCGCACGCCGCGCGACCTCGGCCTTCGCGGTGTCGATGCTGACGGGGACGCCGGCGAGCCGCTCGAGAACCGGCACGACGCGCCGCAGCTCCTCGTCGACCGTCACGCCGGCCGAGCCGGGCCGCGTCGATTCGCCGCCGACGTCGACGATCGCGGCGCCGTCGGCGATCATCGCGCGCGCGGACGCCGCCGCGACATCGGGATCGAGGTGGACGCCGCCGTCGCTGAAGGAATCAGGCGTGACGTTGATCACGCCCATCACCGACGGGCGCGGGAACCGCTGCTCGATCGGAAGCACGTGGCGAGTGTAGGCGCCGCGACTCCGCAAGCCAGAGGCCGGCGAGGACGAGCACGCCGCCGGCGGCGAGGTTCGTCCGAAGGCTTTCTCCGAGAATGAGAACCGACGAGACGACGCCGAAGATCGGGACGAGGAGCGCGAACGACGATGCGCTCGCGGAGCCGATCAAGCGCACGCCCTCGTAGAACGCGACGAAGCCGAGCACGGTCCCGCCGACCGAGAGATAGGCGATCGCTCCCCACGCCTCCGCCGGCGCGTGGACGAGCGGCGACCAGCCGCCGTCGAGAAACGAGACGGGAACGAGGAGGAGCGCACCGCAGACCGTCGCGTAGACGTTCGCGCAGACCGACCCGTAGCGCGCGATCGCGCGTCTCCCCGCGAGTGTGTACACCGCCCACGCAACGGCTGCGCCGAGGAACAGCCCGTCGCCGAGCAGGCGTTTCGAGTCGATCCCGCCCGTCGGATCGGCGACGATCACGATCCCGGCCAGGGCGACCGCGAGCCCGGTGAGCGCGCGGCGCGTCGGTCTCTCGCCGAGGACGGGCCAGGCGAGGAGCATCGTCACGAACGGGATGAGACCGGGGACGAGGACGGATCCGTCGGCGGCCGGCGCGTGCCTGACGCCGTAGAGGAAGAAGAGGTTGTACGCAAACACGACCGAGAAGCCGAGCAGCAGCACGAGCGGAAGGTCGCGGCGCGCCGGGCGGCCGACGGGCGCGCCGGACAGGCGCGCCCACGCCCACAGGAGCGCTCCCGCGCTTGCGAACCGCACGACCGCGACGACCGCCGGCGGTACGTGCTCGGCCGCGACCTTACCGGCGGGCCACGTGCCGCCGAACGCGACCATGCCGAGGCCCAGCGTGATGTACGCGAGCCGGCGGTCGCTCATCCCGCCGCGGTCGCGAGCAGCTCGTACGAATGCAAGCGCGCGGCGTGGTCGTGAATCGCGGCGGCGACGATCAGCTCGTCGGCCCCCGTCTCGGCGACGAACGCGTCCAGGCCCGCGCGCACGGTCTGCGGCGACCCGACGAACGAGCGCGCGAGGCGCGCGGACGTCTGCGCCTTCTCCTCGGGCGTCCACCACGACTCGATGTCGTCGATCGGCGGCGGCAGCTGTCCGCGGCGGCCGCGAAGGATGTTCGTGAACGACTGCTGCGGCGAGGTGAAGAGCCGCCGCGCCTCGTCGTCGGAGTCGGCGCAGACGACGTTGCACGCGACCATCGCGTACGGGCGCTGCAACTGCTCCGACGGCTGGAAGCGCTCGCGGTAGACGTCGAGCGCGGGCAGCAGCGCCTCCGGCGCGAAGTGCGACGCGAACGCGTAGGGCAGGCCGAGCGCCGCGGCGAGCTGTGCGCCGTAGAGCGAGGAGCCGAGGATCCACAGCGGGACGCGCGTCCCTTCGCCGGGGATCGCGTGGACGCGCTGCCCCGGCTGCGGCTCGCCGAGGTACGCCTGCAGCTCGAGGACGTCCTGCGGGAAGCCGTCGCTGCCGGGATGTCCCGCCGGCCGGAGCGCGAGCATCGTCAGCTGGTCGGTGCCCGGCGCGCGGCCGAGGCCGAGGTCGATGCGGCCCGGATGGAGCGACGCGAGCGTGCCGAACTGCTCGGCGATCACGAGCGGCGAGTGGTTCGGCAGCATGATCCCGCCGGCGCCGACGCGGATCCGCTCGGTGCCGGCGGCGACGTGCGCGATCAGCACCGACGTCGCCGCGCTCGCGATCCCGGCCGCGTTGTGGTGCTCGGCGAGCCAGAAGCGCGTGTACCCCCAGCGCTCGGCGTGCTGCGCTAGGTCAAGCGAGCTGCGCAGCGCGGTCGCAACGTCCGAGCCCTCGACGACGGGCGCCAGATCGAGAATCGACAGTGGAACCACAAGCTCGAAGCTATCGCCCAGGCGCGACCTAACGCGCAGCGTTAGGAAGCGCGCGAGCCGCGCGCGGCGCGGCCTCCGCCGCCGCGCGCAAAGCCGGCGAGGCGGGAGCAACGAGCTTGACAGCACGGAGCGCTCGCGAGACCACGCTCTCGCGAGCGCGGAGTTCCTGCTCTGCCGCGAAAAGCGTCAGCTTTTCGCGGGATCCGGCGGCGGCTGCATCGTCGCGCCCGGCAGCGGGAACGGGCGCGTGCGCGGCTGCCGCTCGCGGCGCGTGTCGCCCGGAGCCGCTTCCGGCTCGGCCGGGGCCTCGACCTCGTCCGGGAAGACAGTGCCTTCGTCCTCGCCGGCGAGGAGCCGCTCGAACTGATCCTTGTCGATCGTCTCGCGCTCGATGAGGATCATCGAGATCTTGTGCAGCTCGTCCATGTGGTCGCGCAGCACCTGCAGCGCGAGCTCGTGCGCCTCCTCGATGACGCGGCGGATCTCGTCGTCGATCTCGCGCGCGATCTCCTCGGAGTAGTCGGCCTCGGCGCCGTAGTCCCGGCCGAGGAACGGCTGATCGTGCCCGCGGCCGAGGACGCGCGGGCCGAGCTTCTCGCTCATGCCGAAGCGCATGATCATCTGCTTCGCCGTCGACGTCACGCGCTCGAGGTCGTTCGCGGCGCCGGTCGTCACCTCGTGGAACACGATCTCCTCCGCGGCACGGCCGCCGAGCGTCATCGCCATCTGATGCATGAGCGCGGTGCGCGTCGTCAGATAACGATCCTCCGTCGGCAGCGAGATCGTCAGGCCGAGCGCCTGGCCGCGCGAGACGATCGTGATCTTGTGCACCGGGTCGGTGTGCTCGAGGAAGTTGCCGACGAGCGCATGGCCCATCTCGTGGTACGCGGTGATCTTCCGCTCGTGCTCGGACAGGAGGCGAGCCTTCTTCTCCGGGCCGGCCACGACGCGCATGATCCCTTCCTCGAGCTCGTCCTGCTCGATGATCTTCTTGCCGCGGCGCGCTGCGAGCAGCGCCGCCTCGTTGACGAGGTTCGCGAGGTCGGCGCCGGTGAAGCCGGGCGTGCCGGACGCGAGCGTGTCGAGGTCGATCTCCGGCGCCAGCGGCTTGCCCTTCGTGTGCACCTCGAGGATCTTCCGGCGGCCGATCCGGTCGGGACGGTCGACGACGATCTGCCGGTCGAAGCGGCCGGGGCGCAGGAGCGCCGGATCGAGGATGTCGGGCCGGTTCGTGGCGGCGATCAGGATGAGGTTGTCCTTCATCTCGAAGCCGTCCATCTCGACGAGCAGCTGATTCAGCGTCTGCTCGCGCTCGTCGTGGCCGCCGCCGAGGCCGGCGCCGCGGTGGCGGCCGACGGCGTCGATCTCGTCCATGAAGATGATGCAAGGGCTCGACTGCTTCGCCTGCTCGAACAGGTCGCGCACGCGCGACGCACCGACGCCGACGAACATCTCGACGAAGTCGGAGCCGGAGATCGAGAAGAACGGCACGCCCGCCTCGCCGGCGACCGCGCGCGCAAGCAGCGTCTTGCCGGTGCCCGGCGGCCCGTACAGCAGCACACCCTTCGGGATGCGCGCGCCGAGCGCCTGGAACTTCTTCGGGTTCTCGAGGAACTCCTTGATCTCGTGCAGCTCCTCGACCGCCTCGTCGACGCCCGCGACGTCCTTGAAGCCGATCTTCGGCGCGTCCGGCGTCATCCGCTTCGCGCGCGACTTGCCGAAGCTCATCACCTTCGAGCCGCCGCCCTGCACCTGGTTCATCAGGAAGATCCAGAAGCCGAACAGGAGCACGAACGGCAGCAGGCTCGTCAGGATCGACCACCACGGCGACGAGCCGATCCCCTTCGAGTCGAAGTTGACGCCCTGCTTCTGCATCAGCTTCTCGAGGTTCGCCTCGGCCTCGGGCGTCGCGTAATGGACGCTGAAGTGCTTGCCCGCCGTATCGACGAGCGTCAGCGACTGCTTGTTCGGGTCGATCGTGACGTGGTCGATCGACTCCGGCCGGTTCTGCACCTGCGTGTAGACCGACGACGTGGTCGTCTTGTTGACCTTCGGACCATGGCTTCCGAGCGTCTGCAGCGCGAGCCACACGAGGGCCGCGATGATGATCAGCGGGAAGAGCGCGCTACGGAAGAATCGATTCACGTGAGTCCTTCGGGAGGGTACCAGCGGTGTGCTGGGTTAACCCGGATTTCGAGGCGCTGGTTACGCCTCTCGAGGGATCAGGGAAGGGTCAAGTACGCCGACATACGGCAGGTTCCTGTATCGCTCGGCGAAATCGAGCCCGTATCCGATCACGAATCGATTGGGGATTTCGAAGCCGACGTAACGAACGGGGACGTCGATCTCGCGCCGCTCCGGCTTCGTCAGCAGCGCGCAGATCTCGAGGCTCGCCGGCTCGCGGGCTTCGAGATTCCGCATCAGATAGGAGAGGGTGAGCCCCGAGTCGATGATGTCCTCGACGACGAGGACGTCGCGGCCCTCCATGTTGATGTCGAGATCCTTGAGGATCCTGACGACGCCCGACGAGTCGGTCGAGTCGCCGTAGCTCGAGATCGCCATGAAGTCGATCTCGCACGGGATCGTCAGGTGGCGCATCAGGTCCGACATGAAGAAGACGGCGCCCTTGAGGACGCCGATCAGCAGCAGGTCGCGGCCCGCATAGTCGGCGGAGATCTCCTCGCCGAGCGCGGCGATGCGCGCACGCAGCGACTCCTCGTCGATCAGGACGTCGGTGACCGCGCGCTCGAGCTCAGCCGCGGACAGCAGTTACCTCCGGGTGCTCGACGATCCCCGGCACCGCGATCACCTCGTCGCCGCGCACGACGAGCGGCCACGCCTCGCGCTCCGAACGGGGGATCTTCGCGTCGACGAACACGTCCTGGATCTTCTTCGTCCGTCCGGCGAGCCGGTCGCCGGGTCTCCATCCTCGCACTTTGAGCCCCGACGTGCGTGCGGTGATGCGCCACCGCCCCCACTCGACCGTGCGGTCGAGATCGACCGGGCCGCGCTCGAGCCAGAGGCGGTCGTACTCGCGGACCGCCTGCACGCCGCCGCCGAGGTCGACGCGGCGCGAGCCGACGGGCGAGGCGAGCAGCTCCGCGAGCTCCGGCGCGAGCGTCTCGCGCGTGTCGAGCGCGCGGAGGATGTTCTCGTCGGCGGCCGGGTGCAGCTCGCGCAGCAGCGGCAGGATCTGCTCCCGGATCAGGCCGCGCTTCGTGTCGGTGTTGCTCGCGTCCTGGCGATAGGCGAGCCCGCGCGCGTCGCAGTACGCGCGCGTCTCGTCGCGCCAGACGGTCAGCAGCGGGTGGACGACGCCGTCGTCACGCCGCGGCTCCATGCCCGTGGGCGCGCCGCGCGCGACGAGGCGGTAGAGGATCGTCTCCACCTGGTCCGACGCGGTGTGCCCGGTCGCGCGGAGCCGGTCGGTCGCGACGGAATAGCGCAGGTCGCGCAGCGCTTCCTCCGTCACGCCGCCGCGCAGCTCGACGACGTCGGCGCCGAGCACCTCGCGGCAGAAGCGGGCGTCGCCGTCCGAGTCCTCGCCGCGCCGGCCGTGATCGACGTGTACTGCACTGACGGAATAGCCGAGCTCGCGGAGCGCGTGCCACAGGCACGTCGAGTCGGCGCCGCCGGAGACGAGGCACGTGACCTCGCCCCCGGGCGGGATCAGGTCGTGCACTCGGATGAATCGCTCGATCCGCTCGAGCACGCCGAAGAGGTTACGCCTTGAGGAGAGGCGTCAGGTCGCAGCCCTTGCCGGACATGGCCGGCTGCGCCTGGACGAGCAGCTCGTGCACGCCGTTCGCGAGCGTGTACGCGTTGCGGACGTGGATGCCGGGGCTCGCGCCCATCGCCTTCGCGTGCACGGCCGCCCCGTACTCGAGGAACATCTTCCGCAGGAGGCTCCGCGCCGTCATCAGCGACGGGTCGTTCGGCGAGGTCGCCGCGACCTGCGCCGACTCCGCCTTCGCCTGCTTGATCACGACGCCCGGGGCGACGTCGCCCGACTGGAAGGACTCCGACCAGTAGTCGAGCTGATCCATGTTCGAGCGGACGGTCGTCAGGAACTGCTTGTCCGTCACCGAGCACGTGTGCGCCGGTGTGCCCGCGGAGGCCGCATTGCCGCTCCCGATCAGGAACGACGCCCCGAGGACGGCCGAGGCACAGACGAGCGTCGCCGCAATAAGACGCCGGATTCGCACCGAGAGGAGCATCGGGCGGAGGCCGCGCTCCTCCCATCACCCGTTGGTGGATTCACTTCTCCGCTTCACTGCACGCGATCGCGCCCGCTCGGGCGGCGGTCACAGCGTCCCGAAACGCGGCAAATGCAGGCTTCTGCGACCAGTCCGGCCGGAGCAGGCCCGACTGCCAGCCGTCGAGCGAGGCGTCGTCCCGCAGCTCGAAGTTGAAGAAGCCGGTCACGCCGGGCTGACAGTAGGCGAGGCCGACGGCGGCGGCGAGCTGGGCCGCCTGCATCGCCTCGGAGACGGGCTTCCGGTCGGACTCGACGCCGGAATAGAGCTGCGCGGGGCCGGTGCTCTGGAAGCCGTCCTCGAGGTACCAGACCGGCGGCGCCACGCCGAAGGCGTTCCGGAGCGCCCTGGTCAGCCGGGCGACGTCGCCCTCGTCGATCGAGCGGTGCTCGTGGCGGGCGGACGGCGACTCGGCCGACGTCTCCGGGTACGCATTGTGGCCGACGGTGTCGAGGACCGGCTGCGTCCGCCCGCTCGCGCGATACGCCTTGCCGATCGCCGCGTACCAGTCGCCGGGGCGCGCGTGCGGCGCGCTCGTCGCGATCACGTTCGCCGCCGGCTGCGCCGCGTGGATCGCGTCCCAGCACGTCGCGAGCAGCGCCTCGTAGGCCGCGGCGGCGCCGTGCTGCGGGCGCCAGAACGCAGCCGAGTTCGGCTCGGTCCGGATCCACGAGTAGCGCCGGAGAATCCCCGCGACATAGCCGCAGTAGTCGGCGCGCGCGGCGCCGTCGAGCGGCGGCGACCACGGGGAGCCGGTGACGGCGAGCACAACGCGGATGCCGCGGCCGGCGTTCGCGACGCGCTGCAGCTCGGTGCGCGCGGACGCGCCGGCGGGCCACGTCAGCGTCACCCGCACGGCGCCGAGACCGAGGCTGCGGTAGATCGACGTCAGCGACGAGGTGTGCGCGTACCACTTGAGCGAGTCGTCGTCGACGCCGAGCACGAGCCCGGGCTGCGCGGCGGCGGCGCGCACCGGCAGGAGCAGGAGCAGCAGCGCGAGGACCGTCCGTTTCACTCACGGACGGTGGAACCGTTGCGTAAGCGGGCAACGCGGAGGACGTAAGAGGCCGGTAACGTGTCCGAGCAGGGGGCGCCCCTCCGTGGATGTCGGTCTGCTAGGACCAGCCCGGTACTGCGGCGCCGGCGCCCCCGTTTTCGCTCGCTCGCCCGCTCCGCTTTCCGCTCGCGAGGCGGCGGAAGCAATAGCGTTTGGATCTCGTTTTTATGGGTTACGAGTGAGGTTGTCCTAGCAGACCGACAACCTATGAAGGAGGAGTCCGATGCGACTCAGACTTCCGCTCCTGGCTGCGCTCGCAGCCGTCGTCGCCGCATTCGCGGTGACGGCTGCGACGGCGACAGCCGCACCCTCGACCGGCACGATCACCGCGCCGATCACCAACGTGACGACCGCCGCGGGGACGCTCAACGGTGCAATCCAGGACCTGAGCTTCGCCGTGAACGACGCCGGCCAGCTCGTCGCGAGCGGCGTCTTCACCGGCACCGTGACCAGCGCAACCGGCGTCGTCACGCCGGTCACCGACGCAATCAGCAACATCCTCGTCAACAACGCGGCGACGGGCGGCGGCTGCCAGATCCTCGACCTGACCCTCGGGCCGCTGGATCTGAACCTGCTCGGCCTCGTGGTGCATCTCGACAGGGTGCACCTGAACATCACGGCGCAGCCGGGCCCGGGGAACCTCCTCGGCAACCTGCTCTGCTCCGTGTCGCACCTGCTCGACAACGGGAACAGCAACGCAGTCCAGAACCTGCTGAACCTGCTGAACGGCCTGCTCGGCGGCCTCTAACCCCGACCAGCCGAACCTGCAACCCGGTTGCGACGCCGTTGCAACCGGGTTGCGTCCTTTCAGAAGATGAGCGAGCGGTACGTGATCGTCCGCTCCATGCCGATCGAGTCGTAGAGGTGCAGCGCCGGCGCGTTCTCCGGGCGGACGAAGAGGCACACCGTCGGCACCTGCTCGAGCAGCACGCGGCAGAGATCGCGCATCGCACGGGCCGCGTAGCCGCGGCGCCGCGCGTCGGGGTCGACCCACACCTGCTGCAGCTGCACCGCGCTCGGCGTCCACGCCGACGCCTCCGCCTTGAAGAGGATGACGTCGTCCTCGAGCCAGAGCCACGAGCGCCCCTCCTCGATCTGCGCGCGTGTGCGCCAGCGGAAGCCGTCGGGATCGCGCCGCAGCGGATCGATGCCGATCTCCTCGTAGTGCGCGGCCGCGCACGCCGGTACGAGCCGCTCGAGGTCGGCGAGCGTCGCCGGCCGCAGTCCCGTCTCGCCCGGCTGCGGCGCCTCGTCGAGCCGGTACACCGGCTGCCCCGGACGGTCGTCGCGCGGCGTCGGCATCCGGTACGCCGCCGCGTCCCAGAGCTCGCTGACCGCAGTCTCCTCGCCGATGATCATCCGCGCCTGCCCGTGCACCGTCGCGTCGGCGAAGGTCGCGCACCGCACGCCCGACGGGACGACGTTCGCGCCGACATGGCAGAGCGACACGAGCCGGCCGCCGTCCTCGATCGCGCTGAAGCGGCCGAGCCCGCGACGCGCGATGTCCTCGAGGA
>DASXWV010000007.1:0-4320 GCA_036503495.1 Gaiellaceae bacterium | reverse complement strand
GGACCTGTTCGACGCGATGATCGACCCCTCGGCGGTGATCGTATGACCACTCTCGCCGTCGCCGGTCTGTTCCTCGCCGCCGCGCTCATCCTCGCCGCACTCGGCCTCGCGCTCGGCATGGGCAAGATCCGCGACGCACGCCGCTACCTCGACAGCACCGAGCCGATCTACGACCAACTCGCCGACGAACTCGACTTCACCCCCGAACGGCCATTCAGCGCAGGCACAGAGGCTGACGTCGTGCAGGCGCTACGGGTGATCGACGTCGAACTGCCCGACCCGGAGTTCGTTGAGGCGCTGCGGCTGCGGGTTGTGGACGAGGTTCGGCGCGGCGGGTACGTGCGAGGCGATGCCGGATGAGCGCGGCGATCCGTCGCGTCGACCGAGGCCGCGGACACACCTACTACATCGACGGCGAACGCGCCGACGGCGTCACCACCCTGCTCGGCGACGGACTCGCGAAACCCGCGCTCATCAACTGGGCCGCGAACACCACCGCCGCATACGCCGTCGACAACTGGGACGACCTCACCGAACTGTCCGTGTCCGAGCGGCTCGAGAAGCTGAAGAAGGCCCGCTACGAGGATCTGGACAAGGCGGCACGGCGCGGCACCGAAGTGCACCGGCTCGCCGAGCAACTCGTCCACGGTGCCGAGGTCGACGTGCCGGACGAACTGGCCGGCCACGTCGAGTCCTACGTCGACTTCCTCGACACGTTCGAGCCGGAACCGATCCTCGTCGAGGCCGTCGTCGCATCCCGGAAGTGGCGCTACTGCGGGACTCTCGACCTCGTCGCCCGCATCGACGGCCACGTGTGGCTGCTCGACGTGAAGACGACCCGCTCCGGGATCTTCCCCGACGTCGCGCTCCAGATCGCCGGATACCGATGGGCCGATGTCTACATCGACCCGGCAGGGTTCGAGCAGCCGATGGAGCAGCTCGGCATCACGAAGTCAGGCGCGATCCATGTCCGCGCCGACGGTTACGACCTCATCCCGCTGGACACGCGCGAGCCGGTGTTCCGCGACTTCTGCCACGTCATCTGGGTCGCCCGGATGACCAAACGCATGGCGGAGTGGCGCGGCGACGCGATCCAGCCCCCTGCACGAGAGAAGGGCGAAGTCGCGTGATCCTCAAACGCCCACTTGCCAGCATCCTCGCAGAGATTCTGACCCGCGTCACCTTCCCGGATGACGGCTCAACCTGCTGGATATGGACCGGCGCGATACACGCTAACGGCTATGGCGCAAAGCGAGTCCACGGCCGGCTCTACAAGGTGCATCGGCTGGCCTATGAGGCAGTGGCTGGTCCGATCCCCGCTGGCCTAGACCTGGATCACCTTTGCCACGTTCGCGCGTGCTGTAACCCGAACCACCTCGAGCCCGTCACGCGAGCCGAGAACTTACGTCGCGCCCGGGAGGTCGCCGCATGAACGCCATCGCACTCCGTGACGCCACCGAGGAGACGGGCCTCGCCACGCGTCATGAGACGAACCTCGGTCAATGGGCCGAAGAAGCCCGTCAGGCTGCCAATGTCGCCGTCAGTTTGGCTAAGACGCCTTTCGTCCCTGCATCGCTCCGGGATCGCGACGCGGGGGTAACGGCAGCGAATATCACTGCGGCGATCCTGACCGGTCAAGAACTTGGCTTGGAGCCGATGGCCGCACTGCGGTCGATTGACGTAATCCAAGGGACACCGGCGCTACGCGCAATCGCCTTGCGAGCGGTCGTGCTCAGCGCTGGACATGAGATGTGGGTCGCTGAATCTACTCAGACTCGCGCCGTCGTTCGCGGGCGTCGTAGAGGTACGGACCAGGTTCAAGAATCCATCTGGACGGCCGACCGCGCTAAGGCCCTTGGCTTGATCGGCAAAGACAATTGGAAGCGCCAGCCGGGGGCGATGCTGATCGCCCGAGCGACCTCGGAGTGCGCGCGGCTGATCGCTGCGGATGCGCTGCTCGGCGTGCCGTACACGGTGGAGGAGTTGGACGACGGCGCGGACGCGCAGGTCGTCCCTGCCGACACCGGCCCGAAGAGCACGACGCGGCGGACCGCGCAGCGCCGCACCGCGCGTCAGGCACCGGCAGCTGCCCGCCAGCCCGATGAGGAGCCACGCACTCCCGACCCGGAGCCGTCGTTCGATGAGCCGGGCGACGGCGGCGAGGACCCGATCACCGAAGCGCAGATGAAGTGGCTTCAGGCGCACTACAAGGACGTGGAGCGCGTCGACCGGCTCGCGGAGGCGTCCGGGATTCTCGGTCGCGACATCGACTCGTTCTCCTCGCTCAACAAGGCGGACGCGTCGCGGCTGATCGACGACATCGAGCGGCACGGCCAGGAGTTGGACAAGGCCGCTGAGGACCTGTTCGAGGACGGCGCCTCGTGAAGCGCCTCTGGGACGAGTGGTGGCCGCTGGCAGGCACCGCTGTCCTGCTGCTGCTCATGTTCGGCATCCTGCTGCTGCCCGACGGCGGTGCGCGATGACCACCCGCCGCCCCCGTGACCCGGAGATCCGCGCCATCGAAACGATCGTGACCGCGCTCGACTCCCTCGACCCCGACGCGCAGGCGCGGGTGCTGCGCTACCTCGACCGCCGCTACGACGAAGCACCGACCCAGCCACAAGCCGACGAACAGCCCCGAGAGGACACACCGTGACCGCCGCTACCGCGACCAATACCCGCATCCACGGATACATCGGGTCCGCGCTGATCACGATCTACGTTCTTGACTGCGCGAGGTGCGGCCTCGTGTTCGGTATCAACACCGACTACGAGGCCCGTCGCCGTGATGATGGGCGCTCCTTCCACTGCCCGAACGGTCACGAGAACAGCTGGATCGAGACGGAAGCCGAGCGCGAACGCGCCCGCGCCGAGAATGCGCTACGCGAACTGGACGCCGCACGCAAGATCGCCAGCAACGAGCGTGAGCGGCGGCGGCGTGAAGAACGTCGCCGTGCCGCCGCTCAGGGCCAGGTCACGAAGATCAAGCGCCGCGTCGGCAACGGCATCTGCCCGTGCTGCTCCCGCTCCTTCGTCGACCTAGCGCGGCACATGCGCGGCCAACACCCCGAATACACCGCCGAGGAGACGACAGCATGACCGCCACCACCGACGCCCTACCCGACTACCAGGGCGAAACCGTCACGAAATGTGCCGTGAAATTCTCCGGCGCCGGAACCGGCTTCAACGGCCTCGACGTGCGGCCCATCGTCATGGACCTCGATGACGAAATGTATGTCGTCATGCGGGTCCGCGCCGCCGAATCGCCATCGCACCTGCGGGACAAAGACGACCGGCTCGTTCGGATGCAGCGGCTCCACATCGAGGAGATGGCGCCCGTGTCGGACGAGATCGCGACCGCCGCGCTGCGTGAGTACGCGCAGCAGATCGAGGAGATCAAGAACAAGCTGGACGGCCAGGCGCAACTGTTCGCCGAGCAGGAAGCGGAAGCACGCGAGCAGCAGGACGGCACCGCTGCACCCGCCGACATCGCCGCAGACGCCGCCGACCGGGTAAAAGCAGGCAAGTAGCCATGACCGGCCCGGGGCAGCGCGACACGCTGGAGACACAAGTCGAACAGGCGCTCGCATACGGCCGGTCGCGCGAATGGATACGCACCCGGCTCGGCGTCGACGACACGTTCATCGCAGGCGTGATCGCCGCGCAGAGGATCACGCTCGCGGCCGACGAGTGGTACCAGATGCACAGCGCCCAAGTTATCCACAGGCCAAATCGGCCGTTCGTCAACACTTGTTCTATGGCATCGAGCGGACGTCCGTGATGAGCCGTCGCCTCGTCCCAGAAGCGCGCCGCCGCGCCGAATGGCTCACCGCCGAAGCCGACCACGCCGTCCGCGCCATGTACGCGATCGTCCGACGCACGGCACTATGCGACGACGACCGGCGCGACCCGGCCGAACGGGTCGCGGCTGACGTGATCGGGAGGGCGCGGTGAACGACACCCTGACCTTGATCCTCGCCGAACTGGCGGACACGTCCGAATGCCGATGCCACAACGGCGTCGAGACCGGCGGCATCGTCCGTGCCTGCCCCGGAACGCCGCAACTGGTCACGCTGATCTGCGAACACGAACACATCTACGACGTAGCCCTCTGCGCGGCACACATCGCGCAAGTCCCATCGAAGCATCTGCACTGTCCACGCTGCTACGCGGTAGATCGGCACCGCTGCCGCCACGGAGCATTCGAGGCCGAACGGGTCGCGGCGGCAGTGGTGGAGGCAGGACGGTGAGCGCGGCCTGTCTCACGCCGACGTGCGCGCTTCCCCAGCACACGCGCGGGTACTGCTCGAGTTGTTACCG
>DASXWV010000006.1:0-26208 GCA_036503495.1 Gaiellaceae bacterium | reverse complement strand
CCCCGAACTCGTCCGCCGCGTCGGCCAGCGCCAGCCACAGCGCCGGCAGCGCCTTGCTCTGCATCGCGAAGCACGCCTTGAGCGCGCTCGCCGCGCCCAGGTCCCCGGGCAGCACCCTGGCCTCGAACGGGGACCCGTCGAACAGCGCGGCGACCGCGGGCGCGCCCGCACCCGCGAGCCAGAGCACCGTCCGGCCGCGTTCCCCCGCCGGCGGCCCGATGACCGCCCCGTCGACGACCCGGTCCGCGCCGAGCAGCTCCGACAGGCGGTCGACGCCGCGCTCGGCGACGGCGAGGGTCTCTACGCGGCCGCGATGCGCGCGGCCGCGCTGCTCGGCGAGACGGCGGAGGAGCGGGCGACGCTCGCCGAGCGCTTCCGCGCGCCGACGCCCGACGTCGTGCGCCGGCTGATGGTGGCGGTGCTGCTGCGCGGCGACCGCCGCGCGCTCCTGCGCGAGCTCGACGGCGCGTTGCTCGGCCTGCGTGCCGGTCGCGAACGCGTTGCAGAGTTGCGCGCAAGTTGACACACATTTCCATCTAGCGTCGTCGTCATGGACGAGGCGCGTGCAGTGCTCGAGCGGCTGGAGCGGATCGAGGACACCGCAGACCGGGACGAGCTGATCGCCGAGCTGCGCGAGCTGGTGCGCGAGGTCGAGGCGTGGGTCAGGGCGGAGGCTGCGATGATCCCCGCGTGACGCTCGCCCACTGGGACGACGTACCGGTCGAGCGGCCGCCGAAGCCGGCGCTCGGCGGCGGCTGGCAGCTCCTCGGGCAGGCCGCCGGCTCGAAGACGGTCGGTGTCAACCGCATCCAGCTCGCCGCGGGCGAGGTGTCGACGCCTGCGCACGTCCACGGCGCCGACGAGGAGATCTTCTTCGTCCTCGGCGGCTCCGGCTTGTCGTGGCAGGACGGCACGACCTACGACGTCCGTGCGGGCGACACGATCGTGCACCGCGTCCGGCGGGAGGCGCACACGCTGCGCGCGGGCGACGGCGGCCTCGACGTGCTCGCGTTCGGCGGGCGCACGCGGCTCGGCGGCGCGTACCTGCCGAAAGCCGGGATCTACTGGCTCTATCCGTCGTGGGCGGACGCCGGCCGGGGCGAGCACCCGTTCGACCGCGACCAGGGGCTCGAGTGGCCCGAGCCCTCATCGCGGCCCGCGACGATCGTCCACCTCGACGACCTCGAGGGCGAGTACGCCGGGATCGCGAAGTCGCCGGGCCGGGAGGCCGGCGCCGTCGACGGCGGGCTCAACTGGGTGGCGCTGCCCCCGGGCGAGGAGGGCGCGCCGCCGCACTGCCACACTGCCGAGGAGGAGCTGTTCGTGATCCTCGACGGCGACGGAGCCCTCGAGCTCTGGGCGAGGCCCGATCCGGAGAATCCCCTGCAAACGGCGCCCGCCGAGACGCACGCCATCCGCACCGGGTCGGTGATCGCGCGGCCGCCCGGGACGCGGATCCCGCATTCGCTCCGCGCCGGCGGCAACGGCCTGACGTACCTCGTCTTCGGGACGAAGGAGCCGAACGACATCTGCTGGTACCCGCGCTCGAACAAGGTGTTCCTGCGCGGCCTCGGCGTGATCGCCCGCCTCGAGCTCCTCGACTACGGCGACGGCGAGCCGTCCTAGAAGCTCTCACACAATGACGTTCGTCGATCCGGTCGTGATCGGCGAGTGCAGCGCAAGGACGCAGGGAGGCCCGATAGTCCAACTATCGGGCCTCCCGAGGACGCCGCGATGTGCCGCCGAGCGCGGCTGGGCGACACAATCGCTCATTGTGTGAGAGCTTCTAAGCCCCTTACCCGATCCTTACGCCGGCCGGGCGGACGGCAGCTACGTTGGCCATCCCTCTTTCAAGTGACACGTCTTCGAACCTCATTTGCCGATACCCGCGTTGGGACCGCGGTGCGTCGACATCTCGCCAACAAAAAGGTGCAGTTCCTCGTCAACGGGGGGCTCGGCCTGCTGCTGCTCGGCGTCTCCGTCGTCAGCGGCCGGCACTTCATGCACCAGGGCTGGCCGCTGCACCACGCGAACATGTGGCTCGTCGGTGCGTCGGCGCTGCTCTTCCTGATCGCCTACGCCTTCAAGGCGTGGGGCTGGCAGCGCCTCTTCCATGAAGAGGAGCGGCCGGCGGCCGGCGCGCTCGCATTCGCGGGCGGCGCCGCGTGCGTCGGCGGCGTTGCGCTGCCGGGCCGGCTCGACGATGCAGTGCGCATCGCGTGCGTCAAGCGCTTCCCCGGCACCCGTGCAGGGCTCGGCACCGTCGGTCTCTCGCTGATCATCCTCGGCATGCTCGACAACGCCGCACTCGCGCCGATGGCATCGCTCGCCGCGGCCGACGCGCGGTCGTGGTCGGTGCGGGCGGGCTTCGCGCTCGTCGCAGCCGGCGGCGTCGCCGCGGCGATCGTCGTCGCGATGGTGCCGAAGTTCGGCGGCATGCGGCGCGTCATGAAGTTCCGGATCGGTCGCTGGCTCGCCGAGCACACGCAGTGCCGCAAGGAGTCGGTCGCGGCGCTGTTCCTGATCTCGATCTCGTGGACGCTCCGCGGCACGGCCGTCTTCCTGCTCCTGAACGCGCTCTCGATGAAGGGCTCGTACATCCTCGCGCTCGGCTTCGTCTGCGCGTCGGCTGCGTCGGCCGCGCTGCCGATCGGTCCCGCGGGTGCGGCGATGCAGGCAGGCGCCGGCGCAACGCTGCTCGCCCTGAACGGCGTGCCGAAGCCCGACGCGATCGCGTTCTCGGTCGCGGCGCAGGCGCTCGTCGTCGTGACGGGTGCCGCCGTCGTCCTGCTCGTGGCCGCGTGGCAGATCCTGCTGCGGTTCAGGCTGCGCCGGGCGCCGGTTGTCGCTGCTGCTGCTGCGGCCCGCTCGTAACGAAGTCGCGGGCGCGCACGAGCGCGAAGCCGAGCACCGCGCCGACGAAGAGCACGATCGCCCCGACGATCAGGATCTCGTTCAATCCGCTGACGTACTTCGCGGGGTCGCCGCGGCCGCTCGCTGCCGCAGCCGAGCCGGCGCGTGACTGCAGGATCGCGCCGAGCGCCGCGATCCCGGTCGCGATCCCTACCTGACGGAACGTGTTGTTGACGCCGGCGCCCATGCCGGCACGGCGCTGCTCGACGACGCTGACCGCGGTCGCGGCGAGCGGCGCGTTCACGAGGCCGATGCCCGCGCCGCCCAGCAGGAAGCCGCCGAGCAGCGTCGTCCAGTGCGACGTCGGCGTGACGCCGTGCATCCAGAGCAGCGCCACCCCGACGGCGGCGAGCCCGACGCCGAAGAGGATGCGCACCGGCACGTGCGCGCTGAGACGGCCGGCGATCGGCGCGACGATGAACGACGACAGCGAGAACGGCAGGAAGCGCAGCCCGGCGCCGATCGGCGAGTAGTGGAGGACGTTCTGCAGGTAGAGCGTCAGATAGAGGAACAGGGAGAACATCCCGGACGAGAGCACGAACGCGATCAATTGAGCGCCGGTGAACGAGGGCTTGCGGAACAGCGTCAGGTCGAGCGTCGGCTCGTCCTGGCGCGCCTCGACGACGACGAACGCGGCGAGCAGGACGGCGGCTGCCGCGAACAGCCCGACGACGCGGCCGCTCGACCAGTGCCAGTCGTTGCCGCGCAGCAGCCCGAGCACGAGCGCGAACAGCCCGAGCGTCAGTGTCGCGAACCCGGGGAGGTCGAAGCCGGCGTGCTCCTCGTCGCGCGACTCGTGCAGCACCCGCAGCCCGAAGAGGATGCAGAGGACGCCGATCGGCAGGTTGACGAAGAAGATCCACCGCCAGCCGGCCCACGTCGTCAGCGCGCCGCCGATCAGCGGCCCGATCGCGACCGCCGCGCCGACGGTCGCGCCCCAGATCCCGAACGCGGTCCCGCGCTCGCGCCCGTGGAACTCCTGCGCGACGATCGCCAGCGAGACGGCGAACATGATCGCGCCGCCGATCCCCTGCGCGCCGCGGGCGAGGTTGAGGAAGAGCGGCGTGGTGGCGGCGCCGCAGAGCGCGGAGGCGATCGTGAAGAGGGCGATCCCGCTGAGGAAGACGCGCTTGCGGCCGAGCCAGTCGCCGAGCGAGCCGGCGTTCAGCATCACCGTCGCGAGCATCAGCGCGTACGCGTCGACGACCCATTGCAGGTCGGTGAACGACGTCTTGAGCTCCCGCTGGATGTCGGGCAGCGCGACGTTGACGACCGTGATGTCCAGGAGGAGCATGAAGATGGCGACACAGACGATCGTGAGGGCGCGCCATTTCCGGTCCACGAGGCGAAAACCTAGTCAAGACGAAGGACTCTGCTACGTTGCTGCGAAAGGTGAGCGGCTATGGCGCTCACGCGGTTGCTACCGCGTCCGAACATCCGGACGGCGGCGGATAGGGGTCCGGCCTTGGCCAGGGTCATAGCCTTTGCGAATCAAAAGGGCGGCGTCGCCAAGACGACGACGACGCTGAATCTCGGCGTCGCGCTCGCGGAGCAGGGCAAGAAGGTGCTCGCGGTCGACCTCGACCCGCAGGGCAACCTGACGATGTCGCAGGGCTGGAACCCGGACGAGATCGAGCGCTCGATGTTCGACGTGCTCGTCCACAAGCTGCCGATCACCGAGATCATCCGCTCGCACGAGATCGACGTCGCCGTCTCGTCGATCGACCTCGCCGGCGCCGAGCTCGCGCTCTCCGCGATGATCGGCCGCGAGCGAGCGCTCGAGAAGGCGCTGCTGCCCGTGCGGGAGAGCTACGACTGGATCCTCATCGACACGCCGCCGTCGCTCGGCCTGCTGACGATCAACGCGTTCGTCGCGGCGACCGGCGTCATCGTCCCCGTCCAGTGCGAGTACCTGTCGCTGCGCGGGCTCGTCCAGCTCGAGAACACGCTTTCGATGATCCGCGAGAACCTCAACCCTCAAGTCGAGATCGAGGGCATTTTGCCGACGATGTTCGACCGGCGGCTGTTGCACTCGCGCGAGGCGGTCGACATCCTCCAGGAGAACTTCGGCGACCTGGTGCTGAATACGAGGATCCGGAAGACGGTGCGGTATGCGGAGGCGCCCGTGAAGGGGCAATCGGTCTTGAAGTACGACCCGACCGGGGAGGCCGCGGAGATGTATCGCGACCTCGCCAAGGAGGTGCTCAATGGCGCGACGCCGCGCCAGCATGCGTGAGGGACCGCTCGCCGAGCTCTTCCGGGCGACCGAGGCCGCCCAGAAGCAGGGCGAGCCGGAGCAGCAGGCGGCGCCGCCGGCGGCCGAGCCGGAGGAGCGCACCGTCGAGCACGTCCCCTCGTGGGAGGAGGCGAGCGCGCCCGCGCCGCCGACGCCCACCCCCGACCCCTTGCCGCAGCCCCCGATGCCGGATCCGGTTCCGCCGTCGCCACGGCCGGACCCCCGTCCTGACCCCGTGCCGGAGCCGCCGCCGCAGATGCGCGCCGTCCCCGCGCCGCCGCCTCCGCCCGTGACGCGCTACGTCGAGCCGCTGCCCGAGCAGCCGGCACGGCTGCACCGTGCTCCTTTGGGCGACGCGGGCTCGTACCTCGCCGTGATCAAGGTCGTCGGCGTCGGCGGTGCCGGCCTGAACGCGGTCAACCGCATGATCGACGCGGGGATCAACCAGGTCGAGTTCATCGCCGTCAACACCGATGCGCAGGCGCTGCACATGAGCGACGCGCCGGTGAAGATCCACATCGGCCGCGACCTGACGCAGGGCCTCGGCTCCGGCGCCGAGCCCGACGTCGGCCGCGCGGCGGCCGAGGAGGGCTACGACCAGTTGAAGCAGGCGCTGCGCGGCAGCGACATGGTGTTCGTCGCCGCCGGCGAGGGCGGCGGCACCGGCACCGGCGCCGCGCCCGTCGTCGCGAAGATCGCAAAGGAGATCGGCGCGCTGACCGTCGGGATCGTGACGACGCCGTTCAAGTTCGAGGGGACGAAGCGCAGGCAGCAGGCGGACTGGGGCGTGCAGGCGCTGCGCACCGCGTGCGACACGACGATCGTCATCCCGAACGACCGGCTGCTCGAGGTGCTCGACCGCTCGACGTCGATGCTCGACGCGTTCAAGGTCGCGGACGACGTCCTTCGGCAGGGCGTGCAGGGGATCTGCGACCTGATCACGATGCCGGGGCTGATCAACCTCGACTTCGCCGACGTGCGGACGATCATGAGCGACAGCGGGACCGCGCTGATGGGGATCGGCTTCTCGTCGTCGGGCGACTCGCGTGCGAAGGACGCGGCGGAGCGCGCGCTGCGCTCGCCGCTGATCGACGAGGAGATCACAGGTGCCGGCGGCATCCTGCTGTCGATCGCCGGCGGCGACGACCTGACGCTGATCGAGGTGAACGAGGCAGCCGAGGTGATCCGCGCCGCGGCGACCGAGGACACGAACATCATCTTCGGCGCGACGATCGACGACCGGCTCACGGGCCAGGTGTGGGTGACCGTCGTCGCGACGGGCATCGGCCGCGGCCAGCGCGTGCGCGCGCCGATGTACGCGTCGCCGTCGGTCGCGCGCAGGCGCGACGACGACGATGTCGACGTGCCCAGCTTCCTCCGCTAGGACTAATCGGCGCGGCGGCGAATGCCGATATCCCTGCCATGGAAGCCACTTCGGAATGCACGCGCTGCGGGCATGCGCTCCGTGACCACCGGGACTCGCGCTGCATGGCGCGCGTCGCGGGCGATGCCGGCCTGACGATCGGGCGGTGCAGCTGCACCGGCTTCTCGGTCGAGCCCCTGTCGGCGCCGCCGCAGGTCGAGCCGGTCGACGTGCATCTCCGCCGGCCGAACGAGCCGCTGCCCGCCTAGACCCGGAACGTCCAGCCCGGCTGCCAGTCGAACGGCGCGCCGACGAGCTCCTCGAGGGGCGTACCGTCGAGCAGGTGCTGCAGCGCCCACCGCGGAGCCGCGTGCGAGACGACGACCACGCGCTTGCCGTCCCAGCCCGAGCGGGCGTCCCCGAGAAAGCGCTCGACGCGCGCGACGACGTCGCGATAGCTCTCGCCGCCGGGGAAGGGGACGTCGATGTGCTTCGCGGCCTCGAGCTCCACCGCGGGCGCGCCGTTCAGCGCGCCGTAGTTGCACTCGCGGAGCCGCCAGTCGTAGAAGACCGGCACGTCGCTGCCGCCGAACGCGATCGCGACCGTCTCGAGCGCGCGGCCGAGATCCGAGGAGAAGACGGCGTCCACGTCGGCGCGCCGCGCGCCGAGCTCGACGGCGCGGTCGCGGCCTTCGTCCGACAGCTCGCCCGGCAGCCAGCCGGTCGCATGACCGCTCTCGTTGTCGGCCGTGATCGAGTGCGTCTCATAGATCAGCTCCAGCACGGCATGATTCTGCCGTGGACGCCTGGCTGGCCATCGCGAGCAAGCGCGACTTGCGTGCCTACGCGCAGACGCCGATCCCGCCGGAGGTCGAGCGGCGCATCCTCGAGGCGGGCCGCATCTCCGGCAGCTCGCAGAACTCGCAGCGGTGGGAGTTCGTCGTCGTCGAGTCGGCGAAGCAGGCGCTGAGCGGGGCGGTGTGGGCGCCGCACAACGTCGCGACCGCGATGCTCGTGATCGCGATCGTCGGCGACGCTGCCGGCTTCGACGTCGGCCGTACCTCGCAGAACATGATGCTCGCCGCATGGAACGAGGGCGTCGCGTCGTGCCCGAACGGCATCCGCGACCACGAGGCGGCCGCGCGCATCTGCGGCGGCGACGTGAAGATGATCATCTCGTTCGGCTATCCGGCCAAGCCGCGCGACGTCGACGCACGGTCGGCCGACGAGTGGTCGGCGCGCGCGAAGCGGGCGCCGCTAGACGAGCTCGTTCGTCGCGTCTAAAGGGACGCTGCGTCCCTGCCGATCCGAACAGCGTGGCGTACGACGCCTATCAACCGCCTGCTGTCTACGCCACCGCCCAGGCCGAGCGCCGGCGCCGCTTCATCCTCGTCGGCTTCGGCGTGTACACGATCGTCGCAACGCTCTGGGTATCGCTCGCCTTTGCGCACTCGATCTCGGCGTGGTCGCTGCTCGCCGTCGTCTTCGCCTTTGCGGCGGCTGTCAGGCCGACAGTCGATGCGTATTTCGCCGCGCAATCGCGCTGGCGTGCAGGCTCGGCCGCCGAGCGCGCGGTCGGCGAGACACTGAATGAGTTGCGGCGAGAAGGATGGTTCGTACTGCATGACATTCCTCAGCGCGGCGAAGGGAACGTCGACCATCTCGTGAGCGGGCCGGGCGGCGTGTTCATGATCGAGACGAAGCTCAGGCGGTACGAGGACGCGCATCTTCCGAAAGCTCGCCGGCAAGCGGCAAAGCTGCACGACGAGCTCGGCGTTTGGGTGACGCCTGTGATCGTCCTCCATCAACGAGATGGAAACGCGTTCAACACGCACAAAGTTTGGGTTGTTCCGCGCATCCAGCTGCTCGATTGGCTTCGCGCGCAGAGGAACCGGACGCTCGAGTTCGAGCGCCTCGCGCGCTTCGCAGAAAAGCTCTAGCGCTCGGCTGCGCGCGCGGCCGGGGCGGTCGCAAAAACGCGCCGCAGCACCGGCTCGGTCAGGTAGCGCTTCAGCAGCCCGCCCTCGACCGTGAACACGGCGGTCAGCCCGCCGATCATCACGGGGCCGGGCGAGTCGTTGACGAGCAGCGATGCGAGCAGCGCACCCGTGAGCGCGAGCGCCGCTGCGCGCTCCGCGCGCGTCTCCGCCCACCGTGCAGCCGCGAGCACGACGATCACCGCGAAGAAGCCGGGAATGAGCAGCCACCACTGGTGCAGCATCCGCTCGTACGCGAGCGGCACGCGGTTCACCGCGACGTCCCACAGTCCGCGCGCGCCGCCCTGCAGCGCGTCCCGCAGGTGGTCGGGCGAGTTCGACGCGGCGTCGAGGTTCGCGAGCCCGAGCACGACGAGCGCTGCGACGCCGAGCGCCGGGATCGCCGTGCGCCGCCGCCAGCCCGCCATCCGCACCGCGAGCAGCGCGAACGCAACGCCGACGACGATCGCGCCGCCGCCGTCGGAGCCGAGCCTGTTCTCCGCGATCACCGCGAGCGCGAGGCCGCCGACGGCAATGAGCGCCGGCCAGCCGAACCGCTCCCCGAGGAGCCTCGCGCCGACGATCGCCGGCACGAGCAGCAGCGTCTCGAGCAGGTTCGAGATGCCGAAGAAGCGGCTCGTCAGCTCTGGCCCGATCGGCGCGAGCGCAAGCGACCACGGCTGCACGATCATCGTCACGCCGTACGCGACGAGGATCCCCGCGAGCGACAGTCCGAGCGCAGTGCGCCGCTTCGGCCCGAGCAGTGCGCCCGCGACCGTGCACGCGCCGACGAGTGCGACGCGCGACGCGGTGTCGCCGGTCGGATACCAGCCGAGCGCGAGGTTCGCGAACAGCGCTGCGCCGACCGCGGCCGGGGCGCCGGCCGGAAGCAGCAGTGCGATGAACACCAGCAGCGACAGGACGAGCACCGACGTCGGCATCGTCGTCGTCCGCGCCACCTCGATCTGCGATTCGAGGCGGTACGCGCTCGCGACGGCGCCGTCGTCCTGCCGCCAGGTCAGCGCGTGCGGCGTCTGCAGCGCGGTGCGCGCGACGTCGGCCATCGAGACGAGCCCCGGCAGCCGCGTCAGGCTCGAGACGAGCTGGCCGTGGTAGCCGTGGCCGATGACCGCGATCGGATAGCGCCGGCTGTTCTCGCCGAGCTGCGGCGCCGGCATGCCGACGACGATCACCGGCCCGTGCGACGGGATGTCCTGCGACTTCTGGACGTGGATCAGCACGTTGTCGCGCGGCTTCGGCAGCCGCGTGTTGTAGAGGATCCCGCGCACCATCCCGGCGAACGCCGCGGCCTGGCTCGTGTGCGGCCCGGCGTTCGGGACGAGCAGCCCGACGGCGCCCTCGGTCGCGAGCTGCGGCAGGTCGCCGAGCGTCAGATTCTTGACGACGACGACGCGAAAGACCTGTTTGTGGTGCCCCGTGAAGTCGTTGGCGCTTGCCGTCCCCGCGAAGCTGAGCGCAGCGGCACAGAGGACGATGACCGCCTTCACGCGGTGGAGGTTAGTCGCTCCCTGAGCTTGATCGCCGGGGCGAACCAGACCGCCCCCATGATCCCGAACAGGAGGCCGACGGCCGTCTCGACGGCGTGGAACGCGAGCCCGGCGGCGAGGCCGTCGTCGAACGAGACGCCGTGCGCGCGCAGCGCGACCGCGATCGCGCCCGAGGTGAGGCCCGCGTTGCCGGGCGTGACCGGGAAGAGACCGGCGAGGTCGAGGGCGGGGAGGATGATGATCGCCGCCGCGAACGCGGCGTGGATGCCGAGGCTGGCACAGACGGCGGCCGCGGCGAGGTAGCGGGCGACGGTCGAGGCGACCATCCACGCGATCAGGCGGGCGGCCGCCTCCTTGTCCTCGGCGAGCGCGCGGAAGGCGTCGAGGAAGCCGTCGCTCTCGTGGCGGCGTGCGAAGTACGCGGCGCCCGCGGCGATCGCGACGAGCCCGATCAGGACGGCGAGCGGCCAGAGCGGCACGGCGCCGGCGAGCGCGCCGGCGCCGACGAGCGCGGTCAACACGAGCGCGCGCGCCGCGCCGAGCGCCGCGAACGAGCCGACGGTGGCGCGGACGCGCTTGGCGTGCGGGACGAGCTTGCTGAAGAGCGCGAGCCGCACGGCGTCGCCGGCGCGGAACGGGACGAGGGTATTGACGAGCGAGCCCGCGCCGTAGCGCGCGCACGCGTCGATCAGGCCGGTGTCGCCACCGGCGAGTCCGACCGCGCAGCGCCACGATCCCGCCGCCGCGACCGTCGCGGCGATGAACGCGATCCCGGCGACCCAGAGCCAGTTCGGGTCGGCGGCCGTGATCGCGTCGACCGCGTCCCCGAGCGCCCCGCGCGAGAAGTACGCGCCGACGCCGAGCGCGACGATCGCCGCAGCCGCGATGAGCCCTTTGCGCACCATTACTGGGAGAACGCGCTCGGGTTAGGGTCAGATGCGTGGCGGGCGCGATCGCAGCCGGGCATCCGCTGACCGCGGCAGCGGGCCAAGAGGTGCTGGATGCAGGCGGAACGGCGGTCGACGCGTGTGTCGCAGCGGCGTTTGTCTCATGGGTCGTCGAGTCGCCGCTGACCGGACCTGGAGGCGGCGCCTTCCTGCTCACGCACGTCGGCGGCCGCACGACCGTGCTCGATGCGTTCGTCGCGGTACCGCGCGCCTTCGGCGGCCGCGAGGAGCTGCTGGCGCTCGCTGTCGACTTCGACGGCGACACGCAGCAGGTGTTCCGCACGGGGCCGGCGGCCGTTGCGGTGCCGGGCACGGCGCTCGGGCTCTCGCTCGCGCACTCGCGGTGGGGACGGGTGCCGTGGCGCGAGCTGTTCGGGCGCGCGGTGTCGACGGCGCGGGAGGGGTTCGCGCTGACGCCGATGGCGACATACCTGCTCGACATCCTCGATCCGCTGCTGCGCCATTCGCCGGAGGGTGCGGCGATGTACGCGCGCGAGGGCGACCGGATGGCATTCCCCGAGCTCGCGTCGACGCTCGAGGTGCTTGCCGCCGAGGGCGTCGAGTCGCTCTACGCCGGCGACCTGGCGCGGGAGCTGTGCGCACACGTGCCGCTGACGCTCGAGGACCTGGGCGCGTACGAGGTGATCGAGCGCGAGCCCTTGTCAGTGTTCTATAGGGCGCATGAGTTCCGGACGAACCCGCCGCCCTCGAGCGGCGGCCGCTTGATCTGCATCGGGCTCGAGGCCCTGGCGCGCGGCGCGGGCGTCGTCGAGGCGATGCGCGCGATGGAAGAGGCGCGCGGCGTCGAGGCCGGCGGCACGACGCACATCTCGGTCGTCGACGCCGACGGCAACGTCGCCGCCTTGTCCTCTTCCCTCGGCTCCGGCTCCGGCGTCGTCGTGCCCGGAACGGGCATCCACCTGAACAACATGCTCGGCGAAGCAGATCTGGCGGTCGAGGACGCGCGTCCCGGCGACCGGCTGACGTCGATGATGGCGCCGTCGCTCGTGCTGCGCGACGGGAAGCCGCGGCTCGTCGTCGGCAGCGCCGGCTCGAACCGTCTGCGGGGCGCGATCCTGCAGGTGGTCGACAACGTCGTCGGGCGCGGGATGACGGTGCGCGAGGCGGTCGACGCGCCGCGCGTGCACTACGAGGCGGGCGAGACGCACGCCGAGCCCGGTGCCGACGTTGCCGGCGACGACGTCGTCCGCTGGCGCGCGCCGAACCTGTTCTTCGGCGGCGTGTCGGCGGTCGATGCGGAGTCGCTCGAGGCGGCCGGCGACCCGCGGCGCGGAGGCGCGCCGTGAGCTTCACGGTGCGGCCGGCCGAGCCGGGCGACGCGGAGGCGCTCGTCCGGCTGGCGGAGGCGGTGAGCGCGGAGCCGGAGGGGTGGCTGATCTCGACCGACGGCGAGTGGCGGAGCGTCGGCGACGAGCGGCGGTACCTGAAGGCGGTGCGGCGGTATCCGCATGCGGCGGTCTACGTCGCGGTGCGCGAGAGCGACGGCGCGATCATCGGCCGGCTGTCGCTGGCGCGTGATGCACATCCCGCGTCGGCCCATGTCGCCGACCTCGGGTTGATGGTGGCGTCGGATGCGCGGCGGCAGGGGGTGGGGCGCGCGTTACTGGAGGCGGCCGTCGAGTGGGCGCGCGGCGCCGGAATCCGGAAGCTCGAGCTGCACGTGTTTCCGTGGAACGAGCCGGCGATTCAGCTGTACGAGCGGTTCGGGTTCGAGCGCGAGGGTTATCGGAAGGCGCATTACCGGCGATCCGACGACTGGGCCGACGCAGTATTGATGGCCTTCGTTGTGGGCTGAGAACCTGCGTTTAGCTCGACGCCGCGGCGAACCGATCGAATCGCTCCGCCAATCGCTCGCGATCCGGCCGCCACGACGTTCGCGCCGGCAAGACGATCGGCTCGGTGTGGAAGCCCTTGAGCAGCTCGAGCATCGGCCCGTCCTCTTCCTCGAGCAGCCGCTTCGCCACGTGCACGCGGTAATCGGGTGAAACGCCGACGAGATTCTGATCGAACGCGCGGTGGTGGATCGAGCACAGGCTCAGCCCGTTCGCGACGATTGGTTCGCCGTGGTCCTCGAGGTCGCCGGCGATGTGCGCCGCGTCGAGCAACCGCCCCTCCTTCAGACGGCAGATTGTGCATGTGCTCGCATACGCGCGCAGTACACGGCCACGGAACACGGCCTGATGGAGACGCACACGTGTCTCGCGCACTGCGTACCGCCGCTCGATCTCGTTCTCGAGCGGCACGGGCTCGGGCTCGTCGAGCGGCCCGACCATCCGACCTGGTGAGACGAGAACGCGCTGCTGCGCCGGGTCGTCAGCCGTGACGTACGACGGATAGAGAGGGCGGTACCAACCCGGCCGAGTCGCGACGAAGTAGACGAGCGGAACTTGCAGGACGTACGCCTGCCGGAGCGCTCGGTTGTCGGGCTGCTCGACCGGGCCGGCGCGATAGGCGTACAGGTAGCCGTCTTCCACCTCTGCGTCCCCGTACGGCGACTTCGACGACGTGTTGATCGAGAGCGCCGCCGGCCCGGTCTGCGGCGCGGCGCGGAAGATGCCTTTCTGCGGGGACAGGAACGCCACGCGCCGCCCGCCGTGCGGGAAGCCGCGGTCGAGCCCGTTCTTGTACGGCACGTCGTCGCCGAACTGCGCGCAGAGAACGTCAAGGGACGCGAAGCAGGCGGCGCGAAGCGTCTCGTCACGCATTTGCCACGATCCTGACACGGAGTCGTGACTGTTTGCGAGGCAAGCTCGACGCATGCTCGACGGCGACCTCGCGCACGCGCTCGCGGCAGGAATCCACTACGAGTGGACAGACGACGAGCGGGAGCTGCTCGCGCCGCTGATCGACGCGACGATCATGCGTGTCGACTGCGAACGACTCGACGAGATCGCGCGGCCCTTCGTCGACGCACTGTGGGACGAGCTTCGTTCGCTCGTCGGCGACACGCTCCGCGAACAGGCGATGAAGAGCGACTTCGTCCGAGAGTCGCTCGAAGACGCGGTTGCGGATCTGGAGCTCGGACCACGTCGAAGCAGGCTCGCAAGTGCCGTGATCCAGCAGGCAGCGGTCGACCTCGCCGACCACGAGTTCTTTCTCGAATCGTGCCTCGACTGCATCGAGGCCGGTCTCGAGCACGCGTGGCCGGCGCCGCGGCCGGAGCTCGTCGGCCGTGCCGCGGCAGCGCTTGCGCTTCACCGCGATCCTGATTACGGCGCGGAGCGTCCAGACGACCGTGAACGTGCCGCGACCCGTGCGCGCGTCCGGGCGCTGGCGGAGCTCGGGCGCGAGTCGCTGCCGAGGCTCGCGCCTGCCCTCGCGCAACTGGCAGACGAGCCGCTACCGCCGGTCGGGAAGGACGGCGTGCTCCAGGCCGTGCTGAAACGGCGCCGCGCCGCGAGGGCGCACCTCAACTGAGCGCTTGCACGGTGCTAGCATGGCGGCGTGGCCACCCTCTACGTCAGGAATCTGCCGGCCGATCTCTACGCCGAGCTTCAGCGCTGGGCCGCCGAGCACACACGCTCCGTCAACGCCGAAGTGATCGAGCTGCTTCGGCGCGAGTCCGCGCGGCGGCGAGACGACGCCGCCGCCGCACGCAGCCTCGGCGAGTACTTCGCGAAGTACGCCGATCGGCCCGTCGACTCCAACGCCGTCGAGTTGATCCGCGAAGGGCGAGAGCGTGAGTGGCTCGACCAGTACCTCTCGAATCGTCCTTGACGCCAGCGCGCTGATTCGCGCGCTCGTCGAACTGCAGTCTGAAGCGCGACGGTGGCTAGAGGTCGGCGTGGCCCGGAGCGCCTTGACCTGGCCGGCACATCTCTACGTCGAGGTCGCACATCCGTTGACTCGGCTGGCCCGTAGCGGCGTGATCGACCGGGCGCAGGCAGTCGAGGCGTTCGCGCAAGTTCGCGTGCTGCCTGCCAGAGTCACGCCGCCACGGCAGCTCGAGGCTGCGATGGCGGTCGCCCTCGGTCGGCGCCTGACGGTCTACGACGCCGCCTACGTCGTGCTCGCCGAAGCGCTGCACGCGCCGCTCGTGACCGCCGACCGACGCCTCGCCGCAGCGACCGATCAGGCTGTTCTGCTGCCCGAATAGAGGTCGTCCAGGGGCCGGTCTACGATGGTCATCCCGTGCCCGAAGCCGTCCCCTTCGTCCATCTCCACGTCCACAGCGAGTACTCGATCCTCGACGGGGCGTGCCGGATCCCGGATCTCGCGAGGCGGGCGGCAGAGCTCGAGATGCCGGCGGTCAGCCTCACCGACCACGGCTCGCTCGCCGGCGCCGTCGCGCTCACGAAGGCCGCGAAGAAGGAAGGCGTCAAGCCGGTCATCGGCTGCGAGGTCTACGTCGCCGACGAGCGCAAGGCGCAGCAGAAGGGCTACGCGCACCTCACCCTCCTCGCCCGGGACAACACGGGCTACGCGAATCTCATCAAGCTTTCCAGCCTCGGCTACCTCGAGGGCTACTACTACAAGCCGCGCGTCGACTGGGAGCTGCTCGACCGGCACTCGAACGGCCTGATCGCGCTTTCCGGCTGCCTCTCCGGCCGCGTCTGCAAGGCGCTCGAGGAGGGCCGCGCCGACGACGCGAGCGGCGAGCTCGACCGGCTGACGACGATCTTCGGCAACGACAACGTCTACGTCGAGATGCAAAACGCGCACCTCGACGTCCAGCAGCGGATCAACCCGCTGCTCAGCGAGCTCGCGAAGCGCCGCAACCTGCCGCTCGTCGCGACCGGCGACGTCCACTACCTCAACCACGAGGACGCGCGCGCGCACGAGGCGCTGCTCTGCATCCAGTCCGGCGACTCGCTCAAGAATCCCAACCACTGGAAGTTCGAGACCGACCACTTCTACTTCAAGACGGCGCCGGAGATGGCGCTCGACTTCCCCGGCCACGAAGAGGCGATGCGCCGCACGCTCGAGGTCGCCGAGCGCTGCAACGTCGAGATCGAGCTCGGCAACATCCTCCTGCCGAAGTTCGACGTGCCGAACGGCGGCGACGCGTTCGACTACCTCGTCGAGCTGTGCGAGAAGGGCCTCGGTCGCCGCTACGGCAAGGTGACGACCGAGCTGCGCGAGCGGCTGCAGTTCGAGCTGAAGACGATCCGCGAGATGGGGTTCGCCGACTACTTCCTGATCGTCGCGGACTTCATCGGCTTCGCGAAGCGGAACGGGATCAGCGTCGGCCCCGGCCGCGGCAGCGCCGCCGGCTCGCTCGTCGCGTACTGCCTCGAGATCACCGACCTCGACCCGATCCGCTACGACCTGCTGTTCGAGCGCTTCCTCAACCCCGGCCGCAAGTCGATGCCCGACATCGACATCGACTTCGCCGTCGAAGGCCGCGAGCGCGTCATCAACTACGTCCGCGAGAAGTACGGCAACGACCGCGTCGCGCAGATCATCACCTTCGGGACGATGGCCGCCCGCGCCGCCGTGCGCGACGCCGGCCGTGTGCTCGAGATCCCGTACGGGGTCGTCGACAAGATCGCGAAGATGATCCCGGAGGGCCCGGGCCAGACGCTCGCCGACTGCCTGAAGCCGGGCGCCGAGCTCAAGCAGGCGTACGACTCCGACCCGATCGCGCGCGAGATCGTCGACCTCGCGACGCCGCTCGAGGGCCTGACGCGGCAGGACGGCATCCACGCCGCCGCCGTCGTCGTCGGCGCCGAGCCGCTGATGAACATGATCCCGCTCCAGCAGAAGGGCGCCGACCAGGAAGTCGTCACGCAGTTCGACGGCACGACGATCGAGGCGCTCGGCCTGCTGAAGATGGACTTCCTCGGCCTGCGCAACCTCGACGTCATCGACAAGGCGTGCGCGCTCGTCGGCGGCCTCGACATCGGCGCGATCCCGCTCGACGACAAGAAGACGTACGCGATGCTGCAGCGCGGCGAGGCGTCGGGCGTCTTCCAGTTCGAGAGTTCAGGGATGCGCGAGGCGCTGCGCGCGGTCAAGCCCACGCTGTTCGAAGATCTGATCGCGCTCGTCGCGCTCTACCGGCCGGGCCCGATGCAGTACATCCCGACGTACGCGAAGCGGAAGAACGGCCAGGAGCAGGTCGTCTACCTCGACGAGCGGCTGAAGGAGATCACGAGCTCGACGTACGCGATCTGCATCTACCAGGAGCAGTACATGGAGATCGCAAAGAAGGTCGCCGGCTTTTCCCCCGCGGAAGCCGACGACCTTCGCAAGGCGATCGGCAAGAAGATCCACTCGCTGATGGCCTCGTTGAAGGGGAAATTCCTCGACGGCTGCGCGTCAAACGGTGTGTCAGCACAAACTGCGAATCAACTCTGGGCGGACATGGAGCAGGCGCAGGACTACTCCTTCAACAAATCGCACGCCGCCTGCTACGCGCTGATCGCGTACCGGACCGCGTGGCTGAAGGCGAACCATCCGAAGGAGTACATGGCCGCGCTCATCTCGTCGGTCATGAACACGAAGGACAAGGTGCCGTTCTACGTCGCCGCGTGCGAGGAGCTCGGGATCGAAGTCCTGCCACCGGACGTGAACACGTCGCAGATCGACTTCGCCGTCGTCGAGGGGAAGATCCGCTTCGGGCTCAACGCCGTGAAGAACGTCGGCGAGACGGCGTGCCGCGCGATCGTCCGCGCGCGCGACGAGGGCGACGGCGCGTTCACCTCGCTCTGGGACTTCACGGAGCGTGTCGACCCGACCGTCGTCAACAAGCGCGCGCTCGAGTCGCTCGTCAAGTGCGGCGCGCTCGACTCGACCGGCGCGACGCGGCGCGGGATGCTCGAGTGCCTCGAGCAGGCGCTCGCCTGGGGGCAGAAGCAGCAGGCGGACAAGCTCCTCGGCCAGGGCTCGATCTTCGACCTCGGCGAGCCGCTCGGCGGCGACACCGCGCCGCGCCACCATCCGACGATCCCCGCCGGCGTCGAGTTCGAGAAGAGCGACCTGCTGAAGCTCGAGAAGGAGACGCTCGGCCTCTACGTCTCCGAGCATCCGCTCGCGGCGGTGAAGGACCAGCTGCGTCGGAAGACCGAGTGCACGTTGAGCGAGCTGCAGTTCCGTCGCGACGGCGAGATCGTGACGACGGGGGGCATCGTCTCGTCGCTGCGGCAGATGACGACGAAGAAGGGCGACCCGATGGTCTTCGTCGGCCTCGAGGACGTGACGGGCCAGTGCGAGGTCGTCGCGTTCAACTCGGTGTACGCGAGCTCGCGCGAGCTGCTCGTGCAGGACAGGATCCTGATCGTGCGCGGCCGCGTCGACCAGAAGGGCGCGGGGGAGACGAAGCTCGTCGCGATGGAAGTGACGTCGTTCGAGGCGGTGCCGGAGCGGCGCGAGGTGCGCCTGAAGGTCGACGCGCGGCGTGCGCCGGCAGGGCTGATCCGCGACCTCGCCGACATCGTCGACCGGTATCCGGGCGAGGCGCCGGTTTACATCGAGACGGTGACGTCACTCGGGCCGAAGCTGCTCGAGCTCGGCAAGAAGGTGCAGCCGATCCCCGACTTCTTCGCCGAGGCGAAGACGCTGCTCGGCGAAGCAGCGGTCGCGTAGTACCGCAGGTGGCCGAACTGCTCAGCCAGAAGAAGGCAAGGGCGCGCTGTTAGAAAGGCACGGCTGGACGTGCGAGCGTGGCGGGAAGCACGTCATCAAGATGACGAAGGCCGGTGAGCGTCCGATTACGCTCCCGCACCATGGCGGCCAGGACTACGGCAGGCCTCTGATTCGGCGTCACGAATCCGGGGGTATCGCAGCGCCGAGACCGAGGCTATGGTCGAGACCCTGCCGTGGAATTTCACGCCCTCATCCACGAGGAAGACGGCTCCTACTGGGCCGAAGTCAAGGAGCTGCCCGGCTGCTTTGCGTCGGGCTCGACGCTCGACGAGCTGAAAGAGGCGCTCGTCGAAGCGCTCGGCATGTGCCTCGACGACGTCGACGGGACGCCGTCGGTTCACGTCGACGAAATGCGGGTCCTGGTCTCCGCATAACGGTCGTTCCCCGCGGGTAAGCGGGAGTCGTGAAGACCGCCGTCGTAACGGGCGCGAACACGGGCATCGGCCTCGCGATCGCCGAGCGCCTCCTCAAGGACGGCTTCGCGCTCGGCTATGCGACCGCCGGCGACGACGAGAAGCACACGGGGCCGCTCGAGGCGCTGCAGGCGACATACGGCGCGCGCAACGTCACGCACGTCTTCGGCGACCTCAGCGACCCTGCGACACCGGCGAAGCTCCTCGAGCCCTTCAGGACGATCGACGTGCTCGTCAACAACGCCGGCCTCAGCACCGCGAAGCCCTTCCTCGAGCTGACCGTCGACGACTTCGACACGACCTTCGACGTCGACGTGCGCGCGAGCTTCCTCCTGGCGCAGGACGCGGCCAGGAAGATGCCCGACGGCGGCTCGATCATCAACATCACCTCCGTCCACGAGCACATCCCACGCCCGGGGTTCGCGGTCTACGCCGCTGCGAAGGCTGCGCTCGGGATGCTCAGCCGAGCGCTCGCGATCGAGCTCGCCGAGCAGAACATCCGCGTCAACTCCGTCGCCCCGGGCGTGATCGCGACGCCGCGCAACGAGGAGGACGCGAAGGAGCTCGATCCGGAGGTGCCGCTCGGCCGGCCCGGCACGCCGGAGGAGGTCGCCGCGCTCGTCGCCTGGCTCGCGAGCGACGAGGCCGCCTACGCCACCGGCCAGTCGTACATCCTCGACGGCGGGATGACGCAGCAGGTCGTCAAGCTGCCCGCCGGCTGAGCTGCCGGGCGTTTGAATCAGTCCCGGCCGGAAAGGTTCCTATCGCTGCGGAAGTCCGAGGAGGGGAAGAGCCTCATGCGTCTTCTCGTGGACGCCGCGCGGAATTCACGGACGAAAGGGGACTGATGTTTGGCCGCACCCGCACGAAGAAGGTCAAGGACAATGCGCTCGGAGCGGCGGATCTCGCCGCCGAGCTGGCGCAGGACAAGAAGTTCCGGAAGCAGCTGCTCGCCGGCGTCGGGCACGGCGTCCGCGCGAAGCAGCGCGTCGCAACCCGCATCGGCGTCATCGCCGCCCTCAGCCGCCTGGCCGCAGACGAGGAGCTGCGCGAGGAGGCCCGGCAGATGGCTCGCAACCTGCAGAACGCCTGGACACGGCTCGAGAAGAAGCGCAGCCACCGCGTGCGCAACACGCTCTTCGTGCTCGTCGGCGCCGGCGGCGCAATCGCCGCCGCAACCGCGCCGCAGGTGCGCCGGCACGCCCAGCGGCTCGTCGGCGGCGTCACCGGCGGCACGACACCGCGCACGGTTCAGGCCGACATCGAAGTCGACGTCCCGGTGTCGACCGCGTACAACCAGTGGACGCAGTTCGAGGAGTTCCCGCAGTTCATGGACGGTGTCGACGAGGTCAGGCAACTCGACGACACCCTGCTTCACTGGGTCGCGAACATCGGCGGCCGGCGTGCCGAGTGGGACGCGAAGATCCTCGAGCAGCATCCCGACCAGCAGGTCAGCTGGATCAGCGAGGACGGCAGGAAGACGCGTGGCACCGTCACGTTCGAGCCCGTCGGCGACTCGCGCACGCGCGTGCAGCTCTCGATGAGCTACCAGGCCGAGGGGATCGGCGAGGCGGTCGGCTCCGCCGCGGGCCTCGACACGCGCCGCGTTCGCAGCGACCTCGAGCGGTTCAAGAACCTGATCGAGGAGCGCGGCACCGAGACCGGCGCCTGGCGCGGCGAGATCTCGGCCGGGAAAACCGACTAGAGACGCGCGCGCGGAGGGCCCGCTTCGGCGGGCCCTCCGCGCGGTGGACGTGCAGAGCGCGTTCGGGCAGTCCAGCCGCCCGTCGATCTTCAGCCGCCGGTTCCCGCCCAGCGCTACCCTGCCCGACCGCCATGGCCACGCGCAACGACATCCGCAACGTCGCCATCGTCGCGCACGTCGACCACGGCAAGACGACCCTCGTCGACGCGCTCCTCTGGCAGGCCGGCAGCTTCCGCGACAACGAGACGGTCGCCGAGCGCGTCATGGATTCGATGGACCTCGAGCGGGAGAAGGGGATCACGATCCTCGCCAAGAACACCGCCGTCCAGCTCGAGAACGGGGTCAAGCTCAACATCGTCGACACGCCCGGCCACGCCGACTTCGGCGGCGAGGTGGAACGCGGGCTGACGATGGTCGACGGCGTCCTCCTGCTCGTCGACGCGAGCGAAGGGCCGCTGCCGCAGACGCGGTTCGTGCTCCGCAAAGCGCTCCAGGCGCACCTGCCCGTCGTGCTCGTCGTCAACAAGATCGACCGCGACGACGCGCGGCCCGAGGAGGTCGTCAACGAGGTCTACGAGCTCTTCCTCGACCTCGACGCCGACGAGTCGCAGATCGAGTTCCCGATCGTCTACGCGAACGCGCGCGCGGGCAGAGCGGGCCTCGATGCGAACGACCTCGCCGCCGACCTGAAGCCGCTCGTCGACACGCTGCTCGAGACGATCCCCGCGCCGACCTACGACGACTCGCATCCGCTGCAGGCGCTCGTCACCAACCTCGACGCCTCGCCGTACGTCGGCCGGCTCGCGCTCTGCCGCATCCGCCACGGCCGCCTGAAGAAGGGCCAGCAGATTGCGTGGTGCCGCGCCGACGGAACGATCCAGAACGCGCGTCTCACCGAGCTCTACGTCACCGAGGCGCTCGAGCGCGTTCCCGCCGAGGAAGCCGGTCCGGGGGAGATCGTCGCGATCGCAGGCCTCCCCGAGGTGACGATCGGCGAGACGATCGCCGACCCCGACGACCCGCGGCCGCTGCCGGTGACCCAGGTCGACGAGCCGTCGCTCTCGATCACGATCGGCATCAACACGTCGCCGCTCGCCGGCACCGAGGGCGACCGGCTGACGGCGAGCATGGTCAAGGCGCGCCTCGACCAGGAGCTGGTCGGCAACGTCTCGCTCCGCGTCAACCCGACGAACAGGCCCGATGCCTGGGAGGTGCAGGGCCGCGGCGAGCTGCAGCTCGCGGTGCTCGTCGAGCTGATGCGCCGCGAGGGCTTCGAGCTGACCGTCGGCAAGCCGGAAGTGCTGACGCGCGAGATCGACGGTACGACGCACGAGCCGGTCGAACGCGTCGCGATCGACGTTCCGGAGGAGTACATCGGCGTCGTCACGCAGCTGCTCGCGCTGCGCAAGGGACGGCTGCAGCAGATGGTGAACCACGGCACCGGCTGGGCGCGCATGGAGTACGTCGTCCCCGCGCGCGGCCTGATCGGCTTCCGCACCGAGTTCCTTACCGAGACGCGCGGCACGGGCATCCTCCACCACGTCTTCGAGGGCTGGGAGCCGTGGCACGGCGAGCTCCGCACGCGGCCGACCGGCGCGCTCGTCTCCGACCGCCGCGGCCCGGTCACCGCGTTCGCGATCATCAACCTCCAGGAGCGCGGCACGCTCTTCGTCAAGCCCGGCGACGAGGTCTACGAGGGGATGATCGTCGGCGAGAATTCCCGCGCCGACGACCTCGACGTCAACGCGACGAAGGAGAAGAAGCTGACGAACATGCGGGCCGCGGCGAGCGACGAGACCGTCCGGCTCATTCCGCCGCGTCCGCTCTCGCTCGAGCAGGCGCTGGAGGAGATTCGCGAGGACGAGTGCGTCGAGGTGACGCCGAAGTCGATCCGGCTGCGCAAGGTCGAGCTCTCGGCCCAGAAACGGCAGACCGCCGCGAGCCGCGCCAAGCGCGCCGCCGCCTCAGTCGGCTAGGCCTTTCGCGCGCAGCTCCTCGAGCGCCCGCGGAGTCTTCTCCAGCGACAGCTGCATCCCCGCCAGCACACGCTCGGTCTTCGTGAACTGGATCTCGCGGTAGTCGACGACCTGCACCGCGTTGCCCCACGGGTCGCGGAACGTCAGATCGGGCGGCCGGCTCAGCGGCACGTCGGCCGCCTCGAGCGCGGCGCGCACCGCCGCCTTGTCGTCGACGACGAGCCCGAAGTGGCGCTCGGCATCGCGATGCTCGCGGCGGACGTGCGCAAGCGCGATGAACTGGTCGCCGATGTCGATGAACGCCATGTGGCCGCCGCGCCCGCGCAGCTCGAACTCGAAGAACCGGCCGTACCACGCCAGCGCCTCGTCGAGGTCGCCGACCTCGAGAGCGACGTGGTTGATGCCGACGAGCCGGGCCATGAGTAGACGCTACCCGCGCGGGTATCCGCCGAGCTCCGCGGCAGCATCGCGGAGCTCGGCCTCAACGGCGAGCTCGTCCCGTCGATGCAGCCGCGGACGAAGCCGGCCCGAACGTCACGCGCACTTGTCCGAGTTCTCGGCGCCGCTGTACGTCGACGCCGGGCTCTGCGGGTCGCACCCGCGGTCGCCGTCCAGGTCGAAGAAAACCCGAACTGCACGGTGACGCCGTTGACGTCGCCGTAGCTCTGCCACGCGAAGTGCTGCGTGTGGCCGCGCGGCTGGTCGATGTACACCGGGTAGTAGCCGTTCGGCACCGGGTTCGAGATCAGCTTTGCGACCTCGGCCTGGATGTCTTCGTCTGCGGCGCGTGCGAGATCGCCGGCGAGTTGTCGATCACGGCGAATCCGTGTACTCGGTGTTCGTCCCGAGATAGGAGCTGCCGCCGTGCCGTCATCACGGGACCGCCGTGGTAGATGAGGTTCGGCGACGAGCTCCTCCTGGCCCGCGCATCGCCCTTGACGAGCGCGTGGCCGTTCGCCGGCGGCGGCGCCGCCGCCTGTGCAGCCGCAGTCGAGATGCCGATCAGCACGAGCAACAGCACGCACAAACGAGCCTTCACGTGGAGATCCCGCCCATTTTCGACGGAACTACAAATGGAAATCCGTCGTTACTACCTCTGATGGGGGTGAACCGTTCCGAGATTTCTCCCGAAGTGAGAGGGTAGGAAGCGAAGAGAACATGCCTGCGGTTGAAGACATCGTCGAAACGGAGCTCGAGCGCGTCGAGCGGTGGCGTGCGGAGGAGCTGATCCGGGCCGGATACGACCCGGGCAGCGCCGCGCAGCTCGCCGCCCGGCACGACGTCGACATCCGCCGCGCCGCGGCGCTGCTCGCGAACGGGTGCCCGCCCGACCTCGCGCTGCAGATCCTCCTTTAGAGATCGAACCAGAATGAGCGACTGTGTCGCGCGGCCGCGCTAGGCGGCGCATCGCCGCGTCCTCGGTCGCGCCGATAGCTCGGCTATCGGCGCTCCCTGCGTCCTTGCGCTGCACTCGCCTATCGCACCCGCTCGACGAGCGTCATTCTGGTTCGATCTCTTAGGCGGCCCGGCACCCACCGCACGATCGCCGTCGGACGTGACGTGCATCGGAGTACGGTCCGCACCTTCAGCCAGTTGTCCCACTCGGCCCTGGGTACGAGGCTCCCCGGTGGGCGCACGGGGCGGGTGCGTTCATGTCCCTGCAAACCCATCGGGGGAAATTGGGGGAAACATGAAGCGAATGCTCGGTTTGCGGTTATCAACGAGCCTCGCAACGGCTGTCGCTTTGGCGGCAGCGGTGGCGCTGTTCCTGGTTCCTGCGGCAGGTGCGACAACCGCAGCGGGTGCACTCAACTGCCCGCTGACGAAATACAACCCAACGAAGTACGCACTTCAGCTCAATCAGACGGTGACGTGCACGATCGAAGGTGCCAGCGACGTCAGCGGCCTTGGCACGGTTCCGGTGTTCATCAAGAGCTCCGACTTCGGGAACACCACCGTGACGGGGACCGTCTCGGGTAGCGGTGCCTCGACGAAGGTGACCTTCACATACACCGGAGCCGCCGGCGGATGTAATACCGTCGTGGTGGCGTACGGCAGCCTCGGCAACAACTCGAATAACTCGCGCATCACCAGCGGCGGGACCGCCGCTGCGGGCTTCGGCTTCGTCGATGCGTCGGGTAACCCGATCACGATCTGCGGCAGCCCGCCACCTCCTCCGCCGACGCCGGCCATCTATCTCGGCTACGCGGACACGTACTACACGCACGGGTCACCCGAAGGCTTTCCGTGGAACGGGATGTCTCCGGCCCCGCTCGTGATCGGGTGCGGTGTCGACCCGAACGGCGGCGGTGCGATCGCTGACATCTGTCCTCTCATCGCGGGGACGACGACCGACAGCTACGACGCAGGTGCGATCCGCATCGACAACACATCGAGCACGGCGTCGATGCCGGTGACGGGTGCATCCGTGGCGATCGGTGCCTGCACGTACAACCCGTGGCCGGGCCTGAACATCTCCATTCCGGCCGGAGGGTCGCTGGTGCTTACGCAGACCGGCGGCGCGAATCCGTGCCCCAGTGGTGAGAACGTCGTCGGCAACTACAACTTCGATACATCGGAGGCGCACTTCGGGACCTCGGTGTGCGGAGTAAGTGATGGGATCGTTCCGGTCGTTTCGCTGACGATCAACGGGACGCCCATGACGATCAACGACACCGGTCAGATCCTGAACAGCGGCGGATATGACCTCGGTGAGTGCGGGCTGTTGAACGAGTTCCACTCGTTCGTCCAAGTCTTCTAACTACAGCCCTCGAAGAGATCTGCCGGCCGCATTGCGGTCGGCAGATCTCTCGTCGATTCACGCGACGGCGCGCCGCATGATGTCGGCGACGACCGCGGACTTCGCGTCGGCGTAGTCCTGCATGTACTCCCAGTCGCGTCCGATCAGCTCGCGCTTCGACCGCTCGTAGAGCTCGCGGTCTGCGGCATCGGCGCGGAGGTGGTCGCGGAACGCGAGCATCCGGGCGACCTCCTCGCAGCCGGCGGGGAAGACGTGGAGGTGAACCGTGGGATCGGTCGCGCGGAACAGGCGGTGCTCGTACCAGCCCGGCTCTCGCAGCACGAGCGAGTACCCGGCCGCCTCGAGGTCCGCGGCGTACGCGGCCTCGTCGCGCGTGTCGGCGACCTCGAGGCAGATGTCGATGATCGGCTTCGCGGCGAGGCCGGGAACGGACGTCGAGCCGGTGTGCTCGAGGCGGACGACACGGTCGCCGAGAGCGCCGCGGATTCGCGTTTCTTCGCGCGCGTACAGCGCCGGCCACCCCTCGTCGTATTCGTCCAACTCGAGCGGCGCCCGTAGCGTCTGGCGCGGCGCGACGTATTCGACCGGCAGCAGCGAGTAGATCGCCCAGTCCTGGCGGCGTCCGAGTCGCTCGTTCCAGTGCGCCGAGCGAAGGACGCCCTCGCGCGTGAACCCGGCCTTCTCGGCCACGCGGCACGAGCCGACATTCTCGGGGTCGGCGCGGAGGAACACCCGCGCTGCGCCCCGCTCGAGCGCGTACCGGGAAACGAGGACGGCGGCGCGGGTCGTGTAGCCGTTCCCC
>DASXWV010000005.1:0-4607 GCA_036503495.1 Gaiellaceae bacterium | reverse complement strand
CCACGCGTTCGGATGGTTGCGCCAGGGATACGCGCCGGGCTGGACCGTTGTGAAGCGGTAGCGCCCGTCGCCGTCGGTGAGCACGCGGCCGGCGCCGGAGAAGTGCGGGTCGAGCGGCGCCGGGTGCTGGTCGACGTCGTTCAGGTAGCGGCCGGCGGCGTTCGCCTGCCAGATCTCGACGAGCGCGTTGCGGATCGGGCGGCCGTCGTCGCCGAGCACGCGCCCGTGGACGATGATCCGCTGGCCGAGCGCCTCGCCGCCGTGCTGCCGCGTCAGGTCGTTGTCGGTCGGCTCGATGACGTCCTCGCCGAAGACGGGGCCGTCGAGGTCGTGCAGCTCCTCGGGCAGCGGCGCGAGCGGCCGCGACGGCGCGCGCCAGCGCGTCGACCGGTAGCCCGGATAGTCGACCTGCACTTCGGCGCCAAGGGAGGGATCGTCAGGCAGAACGATGTCCCGCTCCGGCGCCGGCGAAGCCGGCACCTCCGCTCCCTGGCGCGCTCCGTCGAGCCTACGCGCGCTGTCGTCGATCACGCGTCGCCTTTCGTCCGCAGCGAGCGCAGCGCGTGCAGCTCGTCGTCGGACGCCGGCGCGGTCTCGCGCACCTCGTCCGCCACTCGGAGATCCCAGCCCGTCGCGGCGCGCGCGTCGTCGACGGTCACGCCGCGGTGCACGTGCGTCAGCGTCAGCTCGCCGTCGCGCGGCTCGAGGATGCCGTGGTCGGTGACGACGACGCGGACGCGGTCGCCGACGCTCGTCGTGAAGTCGAGCCGCTCGACGAAGGTGCGCGGCGACTGCTTGAGCATGACGAACACGTTCTTGCAGCTCGTCGCGATCTCGGGCGCGCCGCCGCCGCCGGGCAGCCGCACCTTCGGCGCGTCGTACGGCCCGATCACGGTGCTGTTCAGGTTGCCGTGCCTGTCGATCTGCGCTGCGCCCAGGAAGCCGACGTCGATCCGCTCCCCCTGCAGCCAGTACGCGAACATCTCGGGCACCGAGACGACGGCATCGGCGGTCTCGGCGAGCTCGCCGTCGCCGATCGAGAGCGGCAGCTCGGACGGCTTCGCGCCGATCGTCCCGCTCTCGTAGACGAGGACGCAGTCCGGCGCATGCGTACGGCGCGCGAGGTTCGCCGCGGTCGAGGGCAGGCCGATGCCGACGAAGCACACGGTGTCATTGCTGAGCCGCCGCGACGCCTCGATCGCCATCAGCTCGTCATTCACACCGGCACCGCCGACATGACGTTTTCGTCGATCCAGGCGCGGAAGGTGTCGCGGTCGCGCGAGATCTCGTCCCAGCGGACGTAGAACTCGTTGTCACGGTCGTAGTAGCCGTGCGCGTACGACGGGTGGGCACCGCGCGGCGCCTCGACGACGCAGTCGAGCACCCAGTGCGGGATGACGATCGCGCCCGGCCGCGGCTCGAGTTCGTCGACGACCTCCTCGACGGTTGCGAAGGCACGCGCCGACGCGAGGACGGTCTCCTTCTGCACACCGAGAATCCCCCACAGCTGCACGTTGCCCTTGCGGTCGGCGCGCTGGGCGTGGATGACGCCGACGTCGGGCCGGTGCGCGCGGACGGCCGCGAGCTCCTCGCCGGTGAACGGGCACGTGACGGTGGCGGGCGCGTGGAGATCGGTGCCGCGGTAGCCGCGCAGGACGCCGAACGGCAGGTTCGCCGCGCCCGCGGCGTACGCAGCCGCCATGCCGGCGTGCGAGTGCTCCTCGAGCTCGAGCGGCCGCGGCCAGCCGTGCTCGACCGCGTCGCGCAGGCGGTGCAGCGAGCCGACGCCCGGGTTGCCGCCCCAGGAAAAGACGAGCTTGCGCGCACAGCCCATGCCGATCAGCTGGTCGTAGATCACGTCCGGTGTCATGCGGATCAGCGTCAGCTCACGCCTTCCCTGCCGGATCAGCTCCTGCCCGGCCGCGTGCGGGATCAGGTGCGTGAAGCCCTCGAGCGCGACGACGTCGCCGTCGCGCACGAGGGACTGCACTGCCTCCTTGAGCGATGCGAGCACTAGAACGGGAACGGGTGACCTTCGCCCTTCACCGTCACCCAGCGCAGCTCGGTGAACTCGTCCATCGCCGCCTGGCCGCCGAACCGGCCCCAGCCGGAGTCCTTGACGCCGCCGAACGGCATCTGCGGCTCGTCGCCGACCGGCTGGTCGTTGACGTGGACGATCCCCGACTCGATGCGCTGCGCGAGCGCGAGGCCGCGGTCCGTGTCCTGCGTGAGGATGCCGGCGGCAAGGCCGTAGGAGGTCGCGTTCGCCCGCTCCACTGCGGCGTCGGCATTGTCGACGACCTCGACCGCGAGCACCGGGCCGAACGTCTCGTGCTTCGCGAGCTCGGAGTCCTCGGGGACGTCCGTGAGCACGGTCGCGCGGTAGGTGTTGTTGCCCGCCTCCTCCCCGCCGGCGAGGACCTTCGCCCCCTTCTGCACCGCCTCGTCGACGCGGCCCTTCACCATCGCGACCGCATCCTCGTTGATCAGCGGCCCGATGATCGTGTCGTGCTCCTTCGGGTCGCCGGCCTTCAGCGCCTGCGCCTTCTCCGCGAGCCGCTTCGTGAACTCGTCGGCGATCGGCCGCTCCACGAGCACCCTGCGCGCCGACATGCAGATCTGCCCCTGGTGGAGGAAGGCACCGAACGCCGTTGCGTTGACCGCGTACTCGAGGTCGGCGTCCGCGAGCACGATCACCGGGTTGTAGCCGCCGAGCTCGAGCACGACACGCTTCAGGTTGCGGCCGGCGGCCTCGGCGAGGCGGCGGCCGGTCTCGGTCGAGCCGGTGAAGTTGATGCGGCGCACCGCGGGATGCGAGACGAACGCGTCACCGATCGGACCGGCCTTGCCGGGTGCGTGCGTGACGACGTTGAGCACGCCCTCCGGCAGCCCCGCCTCGGCGAAGATCTCGCCCCAGAGCAGCCCGCCGACCCACGGCGACCACTCCGACGGCTTCAGCACGACCGTGTTGCCGAGCGCGAGCGGCGCCGCGAGCGAGCGCGCCGAGAGGATGAGCGCCGCGTTCCACGGCGCGATCGCCGCGACGACGCCGACGGGCTTGCGGATCCCCATCGCGAATGCGCCGGTGTCGGACGGGATGATCGTGCCGATCGGCTGGTACGGCGTCGCCGCCGCCTGGCGGAAGAGGCCCGGCACGAAGCCGAGCTGGAACATCCCGAAGCCGAGCGTACAGCCCGTCTCGCGCGCGAGCAGCGACACGACCTCGTCGCGCCTGCGCTCGAGGATGTCGGCCGCCTTGAGGAAGACCGCCTGCCGCACCGCCGGCGGCGTCTCGGACCACGCCGGGAACGCGGCGGCCGCAGCCTCGATCGCGCGCGTCGCGTCGTCGGCCCCGCCGGCGGGCACGAGCGCGACCGTCTCGCCGCTGAACGGGTCCTTGTCCTCGAACGTGCTGCCGTCGGCGGCATCCGTCCACTCGCCGCCGATGAACTGCTTGACCTCGCGGGCCGCTTCGGTTGCGACTGCCATCTCGTCTCCTCTCGGGTCGGCGGGACCGACGCTATCGAACGGGGGTGTCCGGCTGTCAAGATGGCGTTCTAGTATCCGGGACAGTGGCCGCCGAGAACCACTCCCAGTCGCTCGAGCGCGGCCTCGCGATCCTCTCCGCGTTCCGGACCGGGCGCGCCCTGCTCGGCATCACCGACCTCGGCCGCGACCTCGGCCTCAGCCGCAGCACGACGCACCGCTACGTCGCGACGCTCGCCGCGCTCGGCTACCTGCAACAGGACGCGTCGACGCGGAAGTACCGGCTCGGCCCGCGCGTCCTCGACCTCGGCTTCTCGGCGATCAACTCGATGGAGCTGCGCGAGATCGCGGCACCGCACCTGCGGGAGCTGAGCGACGCCACCGGCTTCACCGTCAACATGGCGATCCTCGACGATCTCGACATCGTCTACGTCGAGCGCTGCCGCAGCAGCCGGGCGAAGCAGCGGGAGATCGACCTCAACCTGCACGTCGGTGCGCGGCTGCCCGCGTATTGCACATCGCTCGGCAAGGTGCTGTTCGCGTGGCTGCCGCCGGAGCAGCTGCGGGCGCGGCTGCCGAGGATCGCCTTTCAGCGTCGCGGGCCGAACACGTTGACGACGCGTGCGGCGTTCGTTGCCGAGCTGAAGAAGATCCGCGGCGACGGCTTCGCGATCAACAACGAGGAGCTCGCGTACGGATTGCGCTCGATCGCGGCGCCGGTGCTCGCGCACGACGGCGCGGCCGCCGGCGCGATCAACCTCGCGGTGCATTCGACGATGCTCTCGCTCGACGACCTCGTCGCGCGGCTGAGCCCGGCACTGCAGCGGACGGCGACCGAGATCTCCGAACGCTTGGGGTACAGAAGCCACTAGGGCGCGAATTCGGGGTCCTGCTCGACGACGACCTCGAGCAGCAGCGGCTCGTTGCGCGCGGCGAGCGTCGGCACGACGTCGTCGAGGGCCTGCACGAGCGATGCGTGATCGGCGACGCGCTGGGCCGGGCAGCCAAAGCCGGCGGCGCGCGACTGCAGGTCGAGGTGCGTGACCTGCGGCCACGGCACACCGCCCCCAGCGCCGCCGGAGGCGGCGCGGGCTTCCGGCCGGGGGGGGGCGGGCGGGGGG
>DASXWV010000004.1:0-38916 GCA_036503495.1 Gaiellaceae bacterium | reverse complement strand
TGGAACGTGTAGAACTCGCGCTCGTCGAGGACGTTCGTCGTGACCGTCTCCATCTTGCCGGCGTCGACGAGCCAGACCTGGTAGCCGGCCGCGCCCTCGATCGGCGTCCAGCGGAGGAGGCCCGGGTAGCTCGGCAGGGGCGTCGGCGGCGCCGGCGCGACCATGTCGAAGCCGTACGGCGCGCTCCAGTCGGTCGCACCCGCCGAGGTGACGGCGCGGATGCGTGCGTAGAGCGAGTGCGGGTTGCCCGTGATCCACGGCAGCGTCAGGTTCGGGGCGAGCACCGGCGTCGGCACGTGCAGGTCGGCGTAGACGACGGCGTTGTCGCGGAAGGTCGTGCTCAGCGAGAGCTGGAACTGGTAGTGGTCGGCGCCGGGGACGGGCGCCCATGCGAACGACGGCGTCCGCGAGAAGCTCGTCCGCGCGGGCTCGTCGACGCGCAGGAGGAACGCGTGCAGCCCCGTCGGCGCCGTCGTCGCTGAATGCGCGGTGCCCGAAAGGGCCCCGAGCAGGAGCATGGCGGCAAGGCAGAACACGAGACGCGAGCGCACCATCGTTATCCCTCGTTTTCGGCATGCGCGGGAGCGCAGCCCTCACTCAAACGAGGGATGCGAGGAGCTCGCCGGCGGCGAGCACGCGCGCGTCGGCTCCGCTCGGCGCGACGAGCTGCACCGAGGCGGGCAATCCATCTTCGGCTGCTCCGCACGGCAGTGCGAGCGCCGGCCAGCCGAGCGCGTCGAACGGATAGGTGAAGCGGATGCCGCCGCGGCGGATGTCGCGCTCGTCGACGGCGACCTCAGGCGCGACGAACGCGGTCGTCGGCGTCACCAGCAGGTCGAAGCCGTCGAGCAGCTCGGCGCACTCCTCGCGGTACAGCTCCCGTAGCCGCTGTGCGGCGGCGACCTCGCCGTCCGTCACCTCGAGGCACCGCTCGATCTTCGTGCGCACGCGCTCGTCGTACTCGTCGGCGTGCTCGGGGAAGAGCGCACGATGGATGTCGGCCACCTCGCGCGCGAAGAGCTGATTCTCGGCCGGATCCGGGAGCGGGAAGTCGAGCTTCGCCGCGGCGGGGAACTGCGCGGCCGCGTCGCGGACGCGTTCGCCGACGAGCGGATCCGCGAGCTCGATCCACGCGACTGCGACCCGGAGATCCGCGAGTGAGGCGATGTCGACCGGCGCGAAGTCCGGCACGAGCGCACCCAGGAGCTCGACGCAGCCTGCGACGGTCGACGCCATCGGGCCGACGTGGTCGTAGCTCGGCGCGAGCGGGAAGCACCCGTCCGCCGGGACGAGGTCGTACGTCGGCTTGAAGCCGACGATCCCACACCACGACGCGGGGATGCGGATCGAGCCGCCGGAGTCGGTGCCGAGCGCGAGCTCGACGTCGCCGATCGCGATCGCGGCGGCGGAGCCGCCGCTCGAGCCGCCGGCGACGCGCCCCGGGAAGCGCGGGTTCGGGACGGTGCCGTAGTGGGCGTTCTGCGAGGTGATCCCGTAGGCGAACTCGTGCAGGTTCGTCTTGCCCGCCACGGCGTAGCCGGCCGCCTCGAGCCGGCGAACGGACTCGGCGCTCCGCACCGGGACGTGGTCGGCGAAGATCGACGATCCGTACGTCGTCACGAGCCCGGCGGTGTCGAGCAGGTCCTTGACGGCGACCGGAGTCCCCGGCCCGACGTCGTCGGGGCGCGCGAGCCAGATCCCCTCCATGGGACCGACGCTATCTAGTGCTTGTGCTTCTTGCTCTTCTTCGGCGCGGCGGTGACCGAGACCGTGCGTGTCACCGGTGCACCGGCGACCGTGCCCGACGGGGACACAGGCGTCAGCGAGAGGACGTTCGTCCCGGCCGCGAGCTTGCGGCGCAGGGCGGAGAGCAGCGACTTCGGGATCGTGAAGCGCAGGTCGTTGTTGCCGGCACGGACCGCGGGCGTGCCGAGGTCGACGCTGCCGAGTGTCGCGTGCACCTTGCCGACGTCGCTCGACTCGACGATCAGGCGGAGCTGCGGGTCGGCGGCGGGAATCTTGAGCAGGAGCGGCCCGAACAGTGCGATCGTCGGCGCGATCTCCGCGTTCGAGACGTTCTCCTGGCCGCCGTAGATCGGCCCCTGCGACGGCGGGGCGGTCGCCGACGTCGGGACGTCGGTGACGGCGAGGTCGACCGTGACATGGAAGTCGGCCGTATCGACGGACGTCATGTCGTTCGGCAGCGCGAGATATGCGGCGTTCCCGGGCCACGCGCACGTGTCCCAGGGGATCGCCGCGGTCGCGGTCGCGCCGGAGACGGCGAGTGCGACCGGCCGGCTGCCCTTCTGGTTCCAGAAGATGAACGGCCGCGAGGTGACGCCGCTCGGAATCGTCACCGTGACCGTCAGCGTCGCGGCGAAGCAGGCGTGGTCGTCGGCGCCGTCGCCGCGCGTCAGCTGGACGTAGCGCGTCGCCAGGTGGTCGACGTTGACGTGCAGCGAAACGATCCCCTTCTTCGTAGCGATCCCGGTGCTGATCGTCGCGGCCGCGGTCGGCGCCACCGCGTCGAGCAGCGTGATCCCGTACCCGCCGTCCATCTGCTGGACGGCCCAGTCGTTGTAGACGTCCGCGAGAGATGCGCCGTGGGCGGCGACCGCCGTTGCGAGCGCGCTGGTCGCGGACATGCCGGCGGCTCCGTCGGCCAGCACCTCGCGGATGAAGGAGTTGCCGAAACGCTGCGCGAGCGACTGGAAGAACGGCCAGCGCGAGTAGCCGCCCTCGATGTACGGGTCGGGGTTGCACATCTGGAACGACGCGCTCGCGACGCTCTCGCGGCAGTCGAGCGGCAGGTCGCTCGGTCCGAGCGTGCCGATGTCGCTCTCCTGGAACCCGTCGATCTTCGCGCCCATCCACTCCGCCGATCCTTCGAAGAGCCACGTGTCCGTCTTCGCGGTCGGCACCCACGTCGCGAACTGGATCAGGTGGAAGAACTCGTGCGCGATCGTCGTGGTGTCGTTCAGCGAGCCCGCGCCGAGCTCGATGTACCCGGAGCTGGTCGGGCCGGCCGGGTTGTCCGCGATCGCCACGGCCGCAACGCTCGCGCCGGGATCCTGGAGGTAGACGTCGATCTTCCCGTCGCCGTCGTCGAGCGGCGCGCCGAAGCCGAGCGCAAGCTCAGCGGCGTAGACGTGCTCGAACAGCGCGGCCGTGTCCGAGGCTGCCGTGAGCGTCGTATAGTCGCTGCTACCGGTGTCGCTCGTGTAGTGGACGACGAAGTGCTGGGTCGTGACCGTGTGCGGGCTGGGAGCGGGCCGCGCCGCGTTCGCAGGCGCGCCGAGCACGCCCGCGGTCAGGCAGACGGCAGCCGCAATGACGAGACCGCGCAGCATTCACGCGCCCTATCGGCCATGGGAGCCCGATCCCTTAGCGTTTTCAGTCGAAATGCAGGTAGAGGAGCGCGACGCCCCAGGTGCCCGCGAAGAGCACGAGGAAGACGGCGAAGAGCAGCCAGCCGAGGCGGAGGTTCTTGCGGGCGAGGTCGGGATCCATCAGAGGCTCACGTCCAGTGCGAGCGCCGCGAAGAGCAGCGCGAGGTAGAGGAGGGAGTAGTGGAAGAGCAGCATCGCCCGGCGCGGGGTGGTGTCGCGGCGCAGCCGCTCGGCCAGCCACAGGAAGGCGCCGCCGAGGCCGAGCGCCGCCGCGACGTAGCCGAGCCCGGCCGACCCCCATGCCCACGGCGTCAGCGTCACGGCGACGAGGACGCCGGAGTAGAGGAGAATCTGCCGCGCCGTCTCGCGCTCGCCGCGGACGACCGGCAGCATCGGCACGCGGGCGTTCGCGTAGTTGTCCTTGATCAGGAGCGCGAGCGCCCAGAAGTGCGGCGGCGTCCAGACGAAGACGATCGCGAACAGCAGCCATGCGGCGACGCCGACGTGCCCGGTTCCCGCGGCCCAGCCGACGAGCGGCGGTACGGCGCCTGCGGCGCCGCCGATGACGATGTTCTGTGGCGTCGTGCGCTTCAGCCAGCGCGTGTAGACGAGGACGTAGAAGAGGTTGCCGGCGAGTGCGAGCGCCGCGGTGAGCACGTTGACGGTCGTCGCGAGGAGGACGAACGAGAGCGCCGACAGTGCGAGCCCGAACTCGAGCGCTCGGCTCGCGGCCACCCGGCCGGACGCAACCGGGCGCTGCTTCGTCCGCGAGCCCATCAGCGGGTCGATGTCGCGGTCGAGCACGTGGTTAAGCGCCGATGCGCCGCCGCAGGCGAGCGCGAGGCCGGTCATCGCGGCGAGCGCGGTCGTCGTGCCGGGCCAGCCGCGCGCGCCGGCGATCATCCCGCAGAAGCCCGTGACGAGCAGGAGCGACATGATCCGCGGCTTCGTCAGCGTCATGTAGTCGCGCCAGCTGCCCCACGGTGCGCGCGCGCCGCGGAAGCTCTGGGCGGTCGTCACGAGCAGCGCTGCGAGGGCGAGCGCCGCGAACGCGGCGTGCAGCCCGTTGCCGCGAACCGCAGCCGCTGCGGCGAAGAGCGCCGAGGCGCCGAGCACGGCGGGCACGAGCGAGCGGTGCGCGAGCCAGGCGGCGACGAGCAGCGCGGCGAGCGGCGGCGCGACGAGCGCGGCGAGCACCCGGTGCGCCGTGCCGAGGTGCGCGGCGCCGGAGACGACCGCGACGACCGTCCCGGACGCAGCGACGAGTGCCGTCAGGCGCAGCCACGGGCCCGCGGCGAGACCGCGTTCGTTCACGCTTGCTGCTCCGCGAGCCGGCGGCGCAGGTCGCGCAGCGGCCGGGCGCTCGTCACGTAGGGGACGGTGTCGAAGTTGTACGGCGGCGGCGGCGACGTCGTGTACCACTCGAGCGTGTCGGCGACCCAGGGATCGTTGCCGGCACGGACGCCGAGGCGGAACACATGGGTGCGGATCACGTTGACGAGGAACAGCAGCATCCCGACGCCCAGGATCCCCGAGCCGACCGTCGAGATCAGGTTGTAGATCTCCCACAGCCCGCCGTGGTCGTACGTGTAGATGCGGCGCACCATGCCGAGCAGCCCGAGCATGTGCTGCGGCAGGAAGGTGAGGTTGAAGCCGACGAACGTCAGCCAGAAGTGCCACTTGCCGAGCCGCTCGTCGAGGAGCCGTCCGAACATCTTCGGCCACCAGTAGTAGAGCCCGGAGAAGATTCCCATCATCGAGCCGCCGAACAGCACGTAGTGGAAGTGCGCGACGATGTAATAGGTGTCGTTCACCTGCCAGTCGACGGGGAACGCGGCGACGAAGATCCCCGACAGGCCGCCCATCGTGAACAGCCCGATGAAGCCGAGCGAGAACAGCATCGCCGTGTCGAAGTGGAGGTTGCCGCGCCACGTCGTCGCGAGCCAGTTGAAGATCTTCACGCCGGTTGGGACTGCGATGACCATCGACGAGATCATGAAGAACGAGTTGAGCCCGGTCCCGAGCCCCGCCGTGAACATGTGGTGCGCCCACACGAGCAGCGAGAAGAACGCGATCCCGATCGTCGAGAACGCGACGGCGGTGTAGCCGAAGATCGGCTTGCGCGCGAACACCGGGATGACCTCCGAGATCATCCCCATCACGGGCAGCACCATGATGTACACCTCGGGGTGCCCGAAGAACCAGAACACGTGCTGGTAGAGCACGATGTTGCCGCCCTGGTCGGGCAGGAAGAAGTGCGTGTAGCCGCGCCGGTCGAGCAGCAGCATCGTCACGCCCGCGGAGATCGCGGGCAGCGCGACGAGCAGCAGGATCGAGTACGTCTCGATCGCCCAGACGAAGAGCGGCATGCGCATCCACGTCATCCCGCGCGTACGCATGTTGTGGATCGTGACGATGAAGTTGATCGCGCCCGCGAGCGACGAGAGCGTCAGCAGGTGCAGTGAGAGGATCCAGTAGTCCTGGCCGTGTCCCGGGCTCGTGAACGGCAGGTTCTCGGAGAGCGGCGGGTACGACCACCAGCCGGCCTTCGCGGTTCCGCCGCTCGCGAACCAGCTGAGGTAGAGGACGATCCCGCCGAGCAGGAACGCCCAGTACGAGAACGCGTTCAGCCGCGGGAACGCCATGTCGCGCGCGCCGATCATCAACGGCACGAGGTAGTTCCCGAACCCGGCGAGGATCGGCACGATGACGAGGAAGATCATCGACGTGCCGTGGAACGTCAGCACCTGGTTGTACGAGTCCTTCGTCAGGAGGTGCTCGTTCGGCGTCGCGAGTTGCGCGCGCATGAGCAGCGCCATGATCCCGCCGCCCGCGAAGAAGACGAGCGACGTGACGATGTACATGATCCCGATCCGCTTGTGGTCGACGGTGACGAGCCAGCGCGCGATGCGCCCGCTCCGCCAGCTGACCGGATACACCGCCTCGGATCTAGCCGCCACCTGTGCCCGCTCCCTTGTAGATGTGAGACTTCGCATACGCCGCGAGCGCGTCGATCTGCGCGTCGGTCCATGAGTCGCCGACCGGCGGCATCAGGTTGCGGCCGTTGCGCACGATCGACTCGAGCGACGCGCGCTGCGTGAGGATCGAGCTCGACGACAGAGCGGGACCGTACCCGCCCTCGCCCTGCAACCCGTGGCACGTCGCGCAGACGCCCTCGAACTCGGACTTGCCGAGGGACTGCGCGGCTTGCGTGCCGACGAACGACTGATAGTCGGCCTGCGACACGACGAGCACGCGCAGCCGCATCTTCGCGTGGTACGGGCCGCAGATCAGCGCGCAGTAGCCGTAGAAGGTGCCGGTCTTGTCGGCGCGGAACCACGTGTGGTTCGTGCGGCCGGGGATCGCCTGGATCTTGCCCTGCAACTGCGGCACCCAGAAGCTGTGGATCACGTCGGTCGAGATCACCTTGAACTCGACGTCCTGGTCGACCGGAACGCGCAGGTCGTTGATCGAGCGGACGCCGTTCGGGTAGTCGAACTGCCAGTAGAACTGGTGCCCCTCGACCGTGATCTGCAGCGGCGTCGCGGCGCTCGCCGGCGTGCCGGTGATTCCCGGCAGCTCGATGAACACGACGGTGCCGATGACGACGAGGATCAGCACCGGGATCACCGTCCAGATCAGCTCCAGTCGCGTGTTGCCGTGCACCTGCACGCCTTCGGCCACGCGCGAGCGGTTGCGCGCGCGGTACTTGAAGATGAATGTGATCAGTGCACCTTCGACGATCAGGAAGATCGCGCCCGTGAAGCCGAGGATCACGTAGTACGCCGTATTCGTGTTGTGCACGTTCGGCGAATGGGCGTACTGCGGGGTGAAGCCTCCGTTCGCGGCTGCGGCGGCTCCCGCCGTCGTCAGAGCGACCGCGCCGAGGAGCAGGCCGAGAGCAGCGAGCTTCTTCCCCACCGGAGACGGCATTCTATTTGGGATGGCCGAGCGCTCGCGTGTTGACCTGCCCGCCCATGTTCCGGAGCGGTTCGAGGTGTACGTCGGCGGGATCAAGCAGGAACGTGGCGCCGATTACGAAGTGCTCGGCCGCTCGCTCGTCTTCCCGCGGCCGATCGCGCAGGAAGGACGGCTCGGCTTCTGGCGCTGGACGTCGATGTGGCTCGGCATCGCGGGGACCTACCGCAAGCACGAGAACGTCGACATCGTCTACGAGGTGAACGGGCGCAGGCAGGTCGCGACCGGCCTGCGCCCGGTTCCGTTCGACTAGCCGACGACGTCCACGTCGTCGGCGCGGACGTACGCGACGCGGTGGTTGAACGAGATCTCGTACCACCGCTCGCTGTTGCTCGCGACGACGCTGTATGTCGTGGGTGCGTTGTACGTCGTCGCCGAGTAGTAGTCGCCGCCGATCGTGCCGGAGGCGACGTACTGCTGCCCCGCCGGGATCGAGTAGCCGAGCGTCGCCGTCGAGACGCTGCTCGGATACGCCCGGCCGTAGACCGCGATCGAGGCCAGGCCGGCCTTCGGCGTGATCACGGTGCCGGCGCCGGCAATGACCGTCGGTGCCGAGGCCGGGTCGTACAGCCACGCCTTCTGGCCGCCGTACCAGATCGCGAGCCACTCGCCCTGGCGGCCGGCGACGGCGAACGACTGGCCCGTCACCGCCTTGTCGCCCCAGTCGTTGGCCTGTGTCGTGCCGACGCCGGCAGGCTCGAGCGACGTCCCGGAGAGCAGCGCGTCGGCGACGAGTGGGGCGTCGGCGCTCGGCGCCGTGTGGAGATAGACGAAGTTCGACGGCCGCGACGGCAGCGTCGAGCACGATCCGGACTGGCAATAGGTGACCACCGGACGGTTCGTCGCGTAGTCCGGGTCGATCGTGACGACGCGGCCGGTGCCGTCGCCGGCGGCCGTGATCGGCGCGCCGACGAGCTGCATGAGCCGCGCCCAGTCGAAGTACGGGCCCGGATCCCAGTGCATGCCGGCCTGGTAGACGGCGGTCGGGCCGGGGACCTGGTCGTGGCCGATCAGGTGCATTCGGTCGAGCGGCACGCCGTACCGGTCCGCGACGTACCGCGTCAGCGTTGCGAGCGACGAGTACAGCGCGTCGGTGTAGTACACGGGGTCGGTCGCCAGCCCCTCGTTCTCGATGCCCACGGAGTGCGAGTTCACGTACCAGTTGCCAGCGTGCCACGCGACATCGCTCGTCGGCACCATCTGCGTGACGTGCCCGTCGCTCGACCGCACCACGTAGTGCGCGCTGACGTACGCGAACGGGTTCTGGAACTCCGCGACGGTCGACGCGTACGACGACTCGGTGTCGTGGATCACCACGTAGTCGACGCCGAGGCCGTGCGACGGCCGCGTCGCGAGGTCGAAGTTGCCGTAGTCGCCGGGGTCACTCGAGTTCTGCGCGTACGCCGCCGGCGCGACGTCGCACGCGAGCGACGCGGGGCATTCCGGCACGGTCAGTGCCGGCGGGCTGATGCGTTGGCCGGAGTTGCCCGGAGCGACGGGCTTGACGACCGTCTTCCCGGACGCGGGCGGCGCCGTCGGTGCCGGTGCCGCCGTCGCGGCCGGAACCATCGCCGCAGCCGCCACTGCGAGTGCACCGAGCAGGCGCATCCGCTTCTGCATGAGGGTCCCCCTCTGCTGGATGTCTATCCGTCTCGTTCTCGGTACCGCGTCCGCGCGGTATCGAACCTCTGGAACCGCTAGGCCGCCACCGGGCGCGCTGCGCGGGCGCGGCTCGCGGCAAAGGCGAGCCCGGCGAGGGCGACGGCGAGGGCGAAGGCGATGACGACACCGCCGGGGATCCGCGTCACGTACTCCACGCCGGCGCCGACGAGAGCCGCGGACGGGAGCGTGATGAGCCAGGCGATGACGATGTTGCCCGCGAGGCCCCACCGCACTGCGCGCAGGCGCGAGCCGGCCGAGCCGGCGCCGAGCACCGCGCTCGACACGGTGTGCGTCGTCGACACCGGGAAGCCGTAGTGCGCCGTCGCCCAGAGGATCGACGCGGTCGCCGCCTCGGCGGCGAAGCCCTGCGGCGGCTCGAGCTTCGCGATCCGCTGGCCGAGCGTGCGGATGATCCGCCAGCCGCCCGCGTACGTGCCGAGCGCCATCGCGCCGCCGGCGGAAGCGATCACCCACGTGGGGACGTGGAACGCGCGGCCGGGGTGCGCGGCGAGCAGCGCCAGCGTGATCACGCCCATCGTCTTCTGCGCGTCGTTCGTGCCGTGCGTGAACGCGACGAATCCCGCCGACACGACCTGCAGCCGGCGGAACACCCGGTTCACCTTCCCTGGGGCGCGGCGGCGGATGATCCAGAGCAGCACGAGCATGATCAGCGCCGCCGAGGGGATGGCGAGCGCCGGCGCCCAGAGCGAGGGGATCAGCACTTTCTCGTACAGGCCGCGCCACTCGATGATCCCGAAGCCGGCGGCCGCGATCGCCGCGCCGGCGACCCCGCCGATCAGCGCATGGCTCGAGCTCGTCGGCAGTCCCAGGTACCAGGTGGTGAGGTTCCACGCGACCGCGCCGATCAGTCCGGCGAGCACGACGCGCAGCGTGATCCCGGTCGGGTCGACGATTCCCTTCGCCACCGTCGCCGCCACCTTGAGCGAGACGAACGCGCCGGCGAAGTTCAGCGCTGCCGCGAACAGGACCGCGATGCGAGGCGAGAGCGCGCGCGTCGAGACGCTCGTCGCGATCGCGTTCGCGGAGTCGTGGAACCCGTTCGTGAAGTCGAAGAACAGCGCCACCGCGACGACTGCAATCAGCGTCCAGTTCACGCGTTTTTCAGCACGATGTTGCCGACGGCGTGCCCGGCCGTTTCGCAGGCGTCGACGGCGCGCTCGAGCGCCTCGAACACGTCCTTCCACCGGATCATCGTCCGCGGGCTGACGTCCTCGTCCTCGAACAGCGAAGCGATTGCGTCGCGGGAGAGGCGGTCGCCCTCGTCCTCGAACCGCTTGATCTCGAGGATCGCTTCCTCGGCGCCGCGGAAGTTGCGGAGCGAGCCGAGCGCCCGCTCGAGCGCCCCGCTCGCCTCGACGAGCACGCGGCACTGCGCGACCGCCTGATCCATCGGCGCGTCGATCTTGTAGATGTCGAGCAGGTCGGACGCCTCGTCGATGTAGTCGACGACGTCGTCGACCGCTCGGGCGAGGTTGTAGATGTCCTCGCGGTCGAACGGTGTGACGTACTGCGTGTTCAGCAGGCCGAAGATGTCGCGCGTGATCGCGTCGGCCTCGGTCTCCAGCTGCTTGACGCGCTCGTGCGGCACGCTCGGCTCGGGGACCTCGCGGAAGCGGATCTCGGTCAGCCGCGCGGCCTCGTGCGCCGTGCGGCCCACCGCGGCGAAGAAGTCGTAGAACTCCGTCGATTTCGGAACCAGTGTCAGCTTCATGAACCCGACGGTACGGACGCCCCGGGGGCGTCACCGTTACAGCTCTGTGACAGCGCTGTTACGAAGCTGTGACACGACGAGGCGGTAGCCGACGCCGGGCTCCGTCTCGATCGTCACCGGAGCGCCGATCTCGGCGGCGAGCTTGCCCCGCAGGCGCTTCACGTTCACGTCGACCGTCCGGTCGCCGCGCGCCATCGCGTAACCCCAGACCGCGCGGTAGATCGCCTCACGGCGAAGCGTTTCGCCGTTTGCCCGGACGAGCTCGTAGAGGACGTCCCGCTCGCGCGACGTGAGCGCGAGCCGCCGTCCGTGCCAGGTCGCCTCGCCGCGTTCGAGGTCGACCACGAGCGGCCCCGCCGTGACGGGCGCACCGCCTGCGGGTGCGCGCCGCGCCAGCGCCGCGATCCGCGCGGCGATCTCGCGATCACCCATCCCCGCGTGCACGACCTCGTCGGCGCCTGCGTCGAGCGCATCCGCGACGCCGACGGTCGAGGCTGCGGCGAGCCAGACTGCGATCGGCACCAGGGCGAGACGCTGCCGGAGCTGGGCCACGTCGCCCTCGCAGAGGACGGCGTCGATCCGCGCGCTGCGCTGGGCGAGCGCCGCCTCGCCGACTCCGGCCGCGGTGCGGACGTGATGCCCCGCCGCCTGCAGGATCTCGCGGGGCCGCTCCGAGCCGACGCCAACGACCAGCAGGTCCACACCGCGAGGATACGCTGCGCGTCGTGGACTGGCGGCTCGAGCACTCGATCTACAACGTCTCTCTCCATCACCATTGGGTCGGGTCGTTCTTCAACGGCGTCGAAACGGTCAGCATCCCGCTGATGGTCGTCATCACGGGGATCCTCTGGTTTCTCGCGCGGCCCGGCGCCGACCGCAAGTGGAAGCTCGCCTGTGCGAGCGGCTATGCGTCGGCGGCGCTCGCCTACGTGGCCGCGTTCGTGATCCATCGTCTCTACGACCGTCCGCGCCCGTACGAGTCGCACGACATCCGCCATCCGTGGGCGTCGTCGACGGACGCGTCGTTCCCGAGCGACCACACGAGCCTGTCGTTCGCGATCGCGTTCGCGGTGCTGATGTTCGACCCGGTTGCCGGCGTGCTCTTCCTGCTCGTCGCCGCGCTGATCGGCGTCGGGCGCCTATTCATCGGCGCGCACTACCCGGGCGACGTTGCGGCCGGCGCATTCGTCGGCTTCATCGCCGCGCTCGTCGTCGTTCGGCTCCTGCCGCGGTTCGTCGCGTGGGTCGTCGGCTACGTCGAGCGGCTGACTGATCCGCTCGTCAGCCGCGTCGCACCTAGCCGAAGCGACCCGTGACGTAGTCCTCGGTCCGCGGGTCGGCGGGGTTCGTGAAGATCGACCGCGTCGGCGCGAACTCAACCAGCTCGCCGTACCGCTCGCCCTCCGCACCCGGCGAGATCCCGAAGAATGCCGTCATGTCCGCGACGCGCGCCGCCTGCTGCATGTTGTGGGTGACGATGACGAACGTGTAGTCGCGCTTCAGATCCTGCATCAGCTGCTCGATCGCGGCCGTCGCGATCGGGTCGAGCGCAGACGCGGGCTCGTCCATCAGCACGACGTCGGGCTCGACGGCGATCGTCCGGGCGATGCACAGCCGCTGCTGCTGGCCGCCGGACAGCGACAGGGCGCTCGCCTTCAGCCGGTCCTTCACCTCCTCCCAGAGCGCGGCCCGCGTCAGCGCTCGCTCGACGCGCTCGTCGACCGCGTCGCGCAGGCCGAGGACCTTCAGCCCCCACGCGACGTTGTCGTAGATCGACTTCGGGAACGGGTTCGGCCGCTGGAACACCATGCCGATTCGCCGCCGCACTGCGACCGGGTCGACGTCCGCGCCCGTGATCTCTTGTTCGTGGTAGCGGACGCTCCCCGTGAGCGTGAAATCGGGCACGAGATCGTTCATCCGGTTCAGGCAGCGGATGAAGGTGCTCTTGCCGCAGCCCGAGGGGCCGATGATCGCCGTCACTTCGTGTCGGCAGATCTCCAGGGTGACGTTCCGCAGCGCCGGCCGGCCGCGGTACAAGGCGGTGAGCTCCTTCACCGCAAGGATGCGCTCCCGGCTGCTCATCCGCCCGTCCGGATGCGGCCGGCGGCGAGCCGGCGCGCGGTCAGGCTCGTCAGCAGGATGAACGCCAGCAGGACGAGTGCCGCCGCCCAGGCGCGGGCGTGGTCGGCCGGGTCCGGCGACTCGGACAGCTCGAAGATCGCGACCGGGATCGACTGCAGCGCGTGCGACGGGCTCCAGTCGACCTGTTGCGAGGCGAGCGACGACGTGAACAGCAACGGCGCCGTCTCACCCGACGCGCGGGCGATTGCCAGCACGGTTCCGGTCACGACGCCTCCGATCGTCTGGGGCAGGACGATCGAGAGCGTCGTCCGCCACCGCGGGACGCCGAGCGCGAGGCTCGCCTCGCGGAGCGACACCGGCACGAGCAGGAGGACTTCCATCGTCGCGCGCGTGACGAGCGGCAGCATCAGGCAGGCGAGGGCGAGGCCTCCGGCCCACGCGCTCTGTCCGTGCGCGGCGACGACGAGCCCGAAGACGAAGATGCCGATGACGATCGCGGGGACGCCGTTCAGCACATCGAGCGCGAGGCTCACCGCATGGCGCACCGAGAAGCGGGCGAACTCGGTCAGATAGAGCGCGGCGAGGATCCCGGTCGGTAGCGCCATGACCGTCGCAAGGCCGACGAGGACGAGCGATCCGGCGAATGCGTTCGCCAGGCCTTGCCGCACCGGCTCGAACGCGAACGGCACCGGGCTGCGCGTGACGAGATCGAGGTTCAATGCACCGGCGCCGCGCTTCGCGACCGACCAGACGACCAGCGCCAGGAGCGCGACGGCGACGAGTGCCGCGAAGAGGGACACACCCTCCATCAGGCGATTGACCGCGCGCCGCCGAGGAAGGTTGTCGATGTTCATCGACGGACGATCCATTGCGCCGTCACGTTGATCACGAGCGAGAACGCGAGCAGGATCAGGGCGAGGTAGACGAGCGACGAGGTCTGCAGCTGCGTCGTCGCGCCCTGGTACTGCGCCGCGATCTTCGACGCGAGCGTGTCGCCGGTAGCGAAGAGGTTCCAGTGGATCCCGATGCCGCCGCCGATCACCTGAGTGACCGCGATCGCCTCGCCGACGGCACGGCCGAGACCGAGGATGAGCGCCGCCGCGATGCCGCCGCGGGCGTGGGGCAGCACGACGCCGCGAACCATCTCCCAACGCGTCGTGCCGAGCGCGAGCGCCGCCTCCTTGAGGTTGCCCGGGACGGCGAGAAAGAGCTCCCGGCTGATGCTCGCGACGATCGGCAAGATCATGATCGCCAGCACGACGACGGCCGTGAAGACGCTCGATCCGCTCGCCGAGGGAGGGCCGAAGAGGGGGATGAAGCCGAGCGCGGCGTGCAGTGTCGGCTCGACGTGATCGCGCAGCAGCGGGCCGAGCACGAGGATCCCCCAGAGGCCGACGACCACGCTCGGGATCGCGGCGAGCGTCTCGACGAGCGCGGTTACCGGGCCGCGGAGAGCCCGGGGCGCGAGCTCGGACAGGTAGAGCGCGACGCCGAGCGCGAGCGGTGCGGCCAGGAGCAACGAGAGGGCTGAGGTCAGCGCCGTTCCGAAGAGGAAGCTGCCGGCGCCGTACAGCTCGTGCCCCGAGACCGGGTTCCACGCGACCCGCGTGACGAAGCGAAGCCCGTAGGCGTGCAGCGAGCTGCGCGACCCGTCGACGACTTTCCAGACGACGAGGCCGACGAGGACGCACGACGCGAGCGCGGCGGCCCCGGCGACCGTCTGCAACGAGAGGTCGCCGGGGCGGCGCCGCCGTCCGGTAAGGACGCTCGACACCTAGGCGTGGATCTTCGCGATCGCCTTCTCCGCGACGACGAGCACCTGCCGCGGGATCGGCTGGAAGAGGAGCTTCGGCCCGTACGCCTGGCCTTTGGTGACTGCCCAGAAGAGGAACTTCCGCAGCTCGGCCGCCTTCGCGGTCTGTGCGGGGACGATCACGTACGTGTACGTCGAGATCGGATAGGCGAGCTCGTACCGCGTCGGCGGATTGACGATCGAGAGCTCGTTCGTCGTCCGGTCGGGGCGAACGTCGCTCGCCGCAGCGCCGAGGATTCCCTTCAGGCCGGGCGTCGCGTAACGCCCGGCTCTGTTCTGGATCCCGAAGTACTTGAGGTGGCTCTTCAGCGCATACGCAACATCGACGTACCCGATCGAGCCGGGTGTCTGAGCGACGGCCGCGGCCACGCCGGAGCTGCCGCGCTGGCCGGTGCCGCTCGGCCAGGCGACGCTGACGCCCTTGCCGTACTTCGACCGCCAGGCCGGGCTCGCGCTCGAGAGGTAATCGGTGAAGTTGTAGGTCGTGCCCGAGTTGTCCGAGCGGTGGACCGTCGCGATCTGCTGCGCGGGGAGCTTGATACCGCGGTTGAGCTTCGCGATCGCCGGGTCGTTCCAGCGCGTGATCTGGCCGGTGAAGACCTTCGCGAGCGTCTGCCCGTTCATGTGCAGGAGGTTCTTCGCCCCGTCGAGGTTGTAGATCACAGCGGTTGCCGAAAGCGCCCACGGGATCTGAAGGCAGCCCTTGCAGGCGGTGAACTGGTCCGCGCTCAACGGAGCGTCGCTCGCGCCGAAGTCGACCGTTCGGTTGGTGATCGCGGTGATCCCGCCGCCGGACCCGATCGGGCTGTACTGGAGCGTGTAGCCGTAGGCCCGGCCGAGCGGTTCGGTCCACTGCGCGACGAGCGGTGCCACGAAGGTGCTGCCGGCGCCGGTGATGGTCGTGTCGTTCGTTCGTGCTTGCGCCGCGGCGGCGGCGACGAGTGCGATCGCGATGATCGCGCCGAGCTTCGGCATCTCGTTTCTCTCCTTGTCGTTGTCCGTCACGACGCTAGGCGCGTCGCCCGCCGCCGTGGGAAACGGTGCGGTGACAACGCTGTGACGGTTCCGTTACAGGAGGCGCGTGCACGACGTGCGTGCGTTGTACGTTCGCGGTCATGGCGATTAGCGAAGACCTCGAGCAGATCGAACACCGGCTGCTTGACGAAGGCCGGCGAGTCCTCGGCGCCGTGCGATCGTCCGTGCGCGCGCTTGCAAGCCGCGACGTCGCACTCGCACGAAGGGTGGTTGCGCGCGACGACGAGATCGACGAGCGCTTCCTGTCCGTCGAGCGCGCGATTCAGGCGACGCTCGCGCTCCAGAGCCCGGTTGCGCGCGACCTGCGGTTGCTCCTTGCGATGCTGCACATCAATCTTCTGCTCGAGCGGACCGGCGACGGCTGCGTCACCGTCGCCAAGCTCACGCAGCTCGTTGCGGACGTGGAGCCCGACCGCGAGCTCCTCGACGTGCTCGTCGAGATGGGCGAGCGCGCGGAGGCGATGCTGGGCGTCGCCCTCGCCTCATTCGCCGACCGCGACCTGAAGGCCGCCGAGAGCCTGGTCGAGCTCGACGACTCGATCGACCGGGCGAACCGCCGATTCGTTCAGCGGCTCGTCGCGGTGATGGCGGCGCCGCCGCTGCGCGAGTGGGGTCTGCGGATGGTCGTGGCCGCCCGGACGATCGAGCGGATCGGCGATCGCGCGGTCGACATCGGCGAGCAGACGGCCTATCTGCTGACGGCGGAGTTCCGCGAGTTCAGCGACGCTTCGCATCCGTGACCGACGTCCTTTTCATCTGCGTCGGCAATGCCGGCCGTTCGGTCCTCGCGGAGCGCATCTTCAACGCGTGCGCGAACGGACGACATCACGCCCGTTCGGCGGGGAGCGAGCCGGCGGCGGCGGTGCACCCCGTCGTCGTCGAGGCGCTGCGCGAGCTCGGGATCGAGGCATCGGATCACGTGCCGCGGCTGCTCGACGCCGACGCCGTCGCGGCTGCCGACGTCGTCGTCTCGACCTGCGGCGAGGAGGCATGTCCTGTCACGCCGCCGGGAACGCGGCGGCTCGTCTGGGATCTTCCGGATCCCAAGAACCGGGATCTCGCGGAGGTCCGCGTGCTTCGTGACGAGATCGCCGCGCGCGTCCGCTCACTCCTCGCCGAGCTCGACGCCGCCTAGGCCGCTCGTCCGGCCGCGGTGGTCGCGTCGCGGAGCCGGCGCGCGAGCGCGTCGGTGAGCTGACCCTTCCGCAGCTTCCAGCGCCAGTTGCCGCCGGCGCGCCCCGGATAGTTCATCCGCGCATCGCTGCCGAGCCCGAGCACATCCTGCATCTGCAGCAGCGCGAGGCGCGCGCGTGAGGAGAACGCGGCCTCGATCAGCCCCCAGTGCGGCTCGCGTGGGTCGAAGCCGGTCGCGTCGCGCAGCCGCTGCGGCGCCGCCTCGTACCAGCCGCGGGCGGTGTCCATGTCGTGCGTCGTCGTGTAGACGACCTGGTTCTCGCGATGGTTCTCGAGCCGGTGCGGGTTCGACCGCGAGCCGTCGAAGCCGAAGATCATCACCGCCATGCCCGGGATGCCGAGCTCGTCGCGGAGCGCGAAGACGTCCTTCGTCACCTTGCCGAGGTCCTCCGCGATCAGCGGCAGCTCGCCGAGCCGCGACTCGACGGCGCGGAAGAGCTCGGCGCCCGGCCCGCGCTTCCACGCGCCGCTCCTCGCCGTCTTGCGGCCCGCGGGGACGGACCAGTACGAGACGAAGCCGCGGAAATGATCGACGCGCGTGACGTCGACGAGCTCGAACGTCCGCCGCAGCCGCTCCGTCCACCAGCGGTAGGCGCTCGCGCGGTGCACGGGCCACTCGTAGAGCGGGTTGCCCCAGAGCTGGCCGTTCGCGCTGAAGTCGTCGGGCGGCGCGCCGGCGACGAAGCCCTCCTGGAAGAGCTCCGGGTGCGACCGATGGTCGGCGCCGCCCTGCGCGACGTAGATCGGTAGGTCGCCGATGATGCGGATCCCCCGGCCGCGCGCGTACGTGCGCAGCGCCGTCCATTCCCGTTCGAAGCGCACCTGGTCGGCGATCGCCTCGCCGCCCGCGAAGGCGGCCCAGTCGCCGACCCAGTACGGATGCCGGGCGACGAAATCCTCGAGCTCGCGGGTCGAGACGCGCGCCTTCGGCTCGGCGAGCAGGCCGCGCCATGCCGCGAAGGCCGACTCCGCCGCGTACGGCGAGCCGTAGTCGTCGGGCGGGCCGAGCGGCAGGACCGACCACCACGACTGCCCGGCCGCAGCAAGCCAGTCGACGAAGCGATAGGCCTCGTCGTTCAGCTTGCGCGACGCGAGGGACGTCGGATGGAGGAGGATTCCGCTCGAGCGAGGGAGCTGCACGCGAGGCCTCGTTTACGTCTGGCGTTCTACTGAAACGGTTGGAGGACGGTGCCACTGCCGAAGACGAACGATCCGCCGGCCCGGATCCAGATCCAGCGGGTGACGCCGCAGATCGACTGTGGCAAGTACGCAGTCAAGCGCACCGTCGGCGACACGGTCGAGGTGACCGCACGGATCTTCCGCGACGGCCACGAGATCCTGGGCGCCGCCGTGCGCTACAAGCCGGCCGGCGCGACGCGCTGGCAGGAGTCGCCGATGACGTCGCTCGGCAACGACCAGTGGGCGGCGTCGTTCGTCGTCGACGCGCCCGGCTCGTGGTGCTTCCGGATCGAGGCGTGGGTCGATCGGGTCGCCTCGTGGCAGGAGGAGCTGCGCCGGAAGCACGACGCCGGCCAGGAGGATCTGAGCTCGGAGCTCGCCGAGGGCGCCCTCCTGCTCGGCCGGCCGTCGGTGACCGTCGACGAGGGCCTGGCGGCCGACGCGGGCGACCGGTTCGGCAAGGGCTGGTCGCCGACGTACGAGGTCGACGTCGACCGGGTGCTCGCGCGCTTCGGTGCGTGGTACGAGCTCTTCCCGCGCTCGTGGGGCGGCTTCGAGGGCGTGCGGGCGCAGCTGCCCGCGCTCGCGGACGTCGGCTTCGATGTCGTCTACCTGCCGCCGATCCACCCGATCGGGACGACGAACCGCAAGGGCCGCAACAACACGCTCACGCCGACGAAGCACGATCCGGGCTCGCCGTGGGCGATCGGCTCGGAGCTCGGCGGCCACGACGCGATCAACCCGGAGCTCGGCACCGTCGACGAGTTCACGCGCCTCGTCCGCGAGGCGAAGGAGCACGGGATCGAGATCGCCCTCGACTTCGCGATCCAGTGCTCACCCGACCATCCGTGGCTGAAGGAGCACCCCGACTGGTTCCACCGGCGCCCCGACGGGACGCTGAAGTACGCCGAGAACCCGCCGAAGAAGTACCAGGACATCTACAACGTCAACTTCGACTCGCCCGACTGGAAGAACCTCTGGTCGGCGCTGCGCGAGATCGTCCTGTTGTGGGTCTCGCGGGGCGTGACGGTGTTCCGCGTCGACAATCCGCACACGAAGCCCGTCGCCTTCTGGGAATGGCTGATCGACGAGGTGCGCGATGAGCATCCCGAGGTGATCTTCCTCGCGGAGGCGTTCACGCGGCCGGCGATGATGACGACGCTCGCCAAGGTCGGGTTCGCGCAGAGCTACACGTACTTCACCTGGAAGAACACGCGCTGGGAGCTGCTCGAGTTCCTCGGGCAGCTACTCGACTGGGCGCCGTGCTACCGGCCGAACTGCTTCGCGAACACGCCGGACATCCTGCATGAGTACCTGCAGCGCGGCGGCCGGCCGGCGTTCGAGGCGCGGCTCGTGCTCGCGTCGACGCTCTCGCCGACGTACGGCCTCTACTCCGGCTTCGAGAGCTTCGAGAACGTGCCGGTGCGCGAGGGGTCGGAGGAGTACCTCGACTCGGAGAAGTACGAGACGAAGCAGCGGACGCTCGACGGGCCGCTGCTCCCGTTGGTGCAGCGCCTCAATGCCGCGCGGCGAGAGAATCAGGCGCTGCAGCACCTGGAGAACATCCATTTCCTCGAGACGGAGAACGACGATCTCTTTGGCTACTACAAGCGAACCGACGACAGCGTCGTGATCTGCGTCGTCAATCTCGACGTCGCGGCCACGCGCGAGGGCGTCTGCATCCTCCCGGCGTCGAGCGGGCTGCCGCCGACCTACCGGGTCCACGACGTCGTCAGCGAGAGTGAGTGGACGTGGCACCTCGGCCGCAACTACGTGCGGCTCGAGCCCGGGCAGAGCCACGTCCTGGTGGTCGGCCGGTGACGGAGCAGTGGTTTGAAAGAGATCCTCTGTGGTTCAAGCACGCCGTCTTCTACGAGATCCACATCCGCGGCTTCTTCGACGGGAACGACGACGGCTACGGCGACTTCCGCGGGCTGATCGACAAGCTCGACTATCTGCAGTGGCTGGGCGTCGACTGCATCTGGCTGCTGCCGATGTACCAGTCGCCGCTGCGCGACGGCGGCTACGACATCGCCGACTTCTTCGCGATCCATCCCGACTACGGCACGGTCGACGACTTCAAGGAGTTCGTCGAGCAGGCGCACCAGCGGGGGATGCGCGTGATCGCCGACCTCGTGATGAACCACACGTCGTCCGACCATCCGTGGTTCCAGGAGTCGCGTACGAACCCCGACGGGCCGAAGGGCGACTGGTACATGTGGTCGGACACGGACGACCGGTGGCAGGAGGCGCGGATCATCTTCCTCGACAGCGAGCCGTCGAACTGGACGTTCGACCCCGTGCGCGGCCAGTACTACTGGCATCGCTTCTTCCACCACCAGCCGGACCTCAACTACGACAACCCCGAGGTGCAGGAGGCGATGCTCAACGTCCTGCGCTTCTGGCTCGACCTCGGCATCGACGGTTTCCGTCTCGACGCCGTGCCGTACCTCTACGAGCGTGACGGCACGAACGGCGAGAACCTGCCCGAGACGCACGAGTACCTGAGAAAGGTGCGCGCGGAGGTCGACGCGCGCTATCCCGACCGCGTGCTGCTCGCGGAGGCGAACCAGTGGCCAGAGGACGTCGTCGAGTACTTCGGCGACGGCGACGAGTGCCACATGGCCTTCCACTTCCCCGTCATGCCGCGGATGTTCATGTCGCTGCGGAGAGAGGACGCGACGCCGATGTACGAGATCCTCGAACGCACGCCCGCGATCCCCGGCAACGCGCAGTGGGGGCTTTTCCTGCGTAACCACGACGAGCTGACGCTCGAGATGGTGACCGACGAGGAGCGCGACTACATGTACGCCGAATACGCAAAAGACCCGCGTATGAAGCTCAATCTCGGGATCCGGCGGCGGCTGGCGCCCCTCCTCGACAACGGCCGGGACGAGATCGAGCTGATGCACGCGATCCTCTTCTCGCTGCCAGGTTCGCCCGTCCTGTATTACGGGGACGAGATCGGCATGGGGGACAACGTGTATCTCGGTGACCGCGACGGCGTTCGCACGCCGATGCAATGGACGAGCGACCGCAACGCGGGCTTCTCGCGCGCGGATTGGGCGCAGCTGTATCTCCAGCCGCTGATGGACCCGGTGTACGGCTACACGGCTGTGAACGTCGAAGCGCAGCTGCGCACGCCGACGTCGCTGCTCCGCTGGCTGCACCGCTTCATCGCGCTGCGCAAGGAGCATCCGGTGTTCGGTCTCGGCACGTACGAGCCGCTGCGTCCCGAGAACCCGAAGATCTTCGCGCACATCCGCCGCTGGGAGGACGACATCGTGCTGTGTGTGCACAACCTCGCGCGCAGCGCGCAGGCGGTCGAGCTCGACCTCTCGCAGTTCGACGGCCTCGTGCCGGAGGAGATGTTCGGTCGCACGCGCTTCCCGGCGATCGGCGAGCTTCCCTACCTCTTGACGTTCGCACCGCGCGGGTTCTTCTGGTTCCAGCTCAAGCCGGGCGATGCGTCGTGAACGTCGACGAGCAGCAACTGATCGACCACATCACCGAGCAGCGCTGGTACGGCTCGAAGTCGCGCACGGTCGCGCACTCGGAGGTGCTCGACACGATCACGCTGCGTGCCGCCGACCCGGAGTATCTGCTGACGCTCGTCGAGATCCGGTTCGACACCGGCGCGCGCGAGATCTACCAGCTGCTGATCGGCTGCGACGGCGGCGAGCTGCAGCTCGACGGCCTGCAGGATCCGGCGCTGGCGCGCGAGCTCGTGCACGCGATCCGCGGCGGCCTGACACTCCAGGGCGAGGACGGCGTCGTCGAGTTCCGCACGGTCACGGGCTTCGCCGGGCTCGGCCGTGAGATGAACGACGCGCGCGCGGTCGGCGCGGAGCAGTCCAACACATCGATCGTGTTCGACGACGAGCTGATCCTGAAGGCGTTCCGCCGGCTCGAGCCCGGGATCAACCCGGAGCTCGAGATGCTCCGCTTCCTGACCGAGCACGGGTTCGAGAACATCGCGGCGCTCGGCGGCTGGTACGCCTATTCCGGCGGGCCGACCGCGGCCACGCTCGGGATCCTGCAGGAGTTCGTGCACGACGGCCACGACGGCTGGGCGCTCGGGCTCGAGGAGCTCGCGAGCGCGCCGGACGCATTCCTCGCGCGCCTGCGGCGGCTCGGCGAAGTGACCGGTGAGATGCACACGGTCCTCGCGTCCGACGTCAACGACTCCGCGTTCTGCGCCGAGACGCCGTCGGTCGAGGCGCTCGGCCTCCTCACCGCGACGGTCGACGAGGAGATCGCCCGGGTGTTCGTGGCGCTGCCGGAGGACAATGACGTCGTCGCGCCGATCCGCGGCCGCGGCGAGGAGGTGCGCGAGCAGCTGCGGATGCTCACGCACGTCGGCTCGGTCGGCAAGACGATTCGTACGCACGGCGACTACCACCTCGGCCAGACGATGTGGAACGAGGCGACGAGCGACTGGGTGATCCTCGACTTCGAGGGTGAGCCGGCGCGGTCGCTCGCCGAGCGGCGCCGCAAGCGCTCACCGCTGCGCGACGTCGCCGGGATGCTGCGCTCGTTCGCGTACCTCTCGATCGCCGCCGGCGGCGCGGACGAGTGGGAGGAGCAGGCGCGCTCGACCTTCCTCGAGGGCTATCTCGACTCCGTCGACCAGACGCTGCTGCCGTCGGGGCAGGCGGCGATCGAGCGGCTGCTCGCCGTGTACGAGCTCGAGAAATCGGTCTACGAGCTGCGCTACGAGCTCGACAACCGGCCCGAGTGGGTGTCGATTCCCGTCGCGGGGATACAGCGGCTTATCGAGCACGTGCCCACCTCATGATCGAGCTCGGCGGAAATCCGCACCGGATCCTCGGCGCCCACGAGGCCGAGGACGGCGACGGCGTCGTCGTGCGCGCGTACCGTCCCGAGGCGCAGGCGGTCCGCGTGCAGCCGGGCGGCGTCGAGGCGGAGCTGAAAGACCCGTCGGGGCTGTGGGAGGCGCTGCTGCCGAAGGCGACGCTCCCGCTCGACTACGAGCTCGAGGTCGAGTATCCGGACGGCCACCGGTACACGGTGCGCGACCCGTACTCGTTCCTGCCGACGCTCGGCGAGCTCGACATCCACCTCGCGATGGAGGGCCGCCACGAGCAGCTGTACGAGCGGCTCGGCGCGCACGTGCGCGAGATCGGCGGCGTCGTCGGCACGGCGTTCGCGGTCTGGGCGCCGAATGCGCGCAGCGTCGCGGTCGTCGGCGACTTCAACTCGTGGGACGGGCGGCTGCACCCGATGCGGTCGCTCGGCTCGTCGGGCATCTGGGAGCTCTTCATCCCCGACGTCGGCGACGGGCTGAAGTACAAGTACGAGATCCGCACGCAGGACGGCCGCCTGCGGATCAAGACCGATCCCGTCGCGTTCGCGACCGAGGTGCCGCCGGCGAATGCGTCGGTCGTGCACGACTACCGGCACGAGTGGAACGACGAGGAGTGGCTCGCGCAGCGGTCGCAGAAGGATTGGCTCCGCGAGCCGATCTCGATCTACGAGGTGCACCTCGCCTCGTGGCGCCGCAACCCGCTCGAGGACAACCGCCCGCTGACGTACCTCGAGCTCGCCGACGAGCTCGCCGCCTACGTCACCGATCTCGGCTTCACACACGTCGAGCTGCTGCCCGTGATGGAGCATCCGTTCAGCGGCTCGTGGGGCTATCAGGTGACCGGCTACTTCGCCCCGACGTCGCGGTTCGGCTCGCCCGACGACTTCCGCTGCTTCGTCGACCGCCTGCACCGCAACGGCGTCGGCGTCATCCTCGACTGGGTGCCCGCGCACTTCCCGCGCGACGACTGGGCGCTCGCACAGTTTGACGGCACCGCGCTGTACGAGCACTCCGATCCGCGCCGCGGCGCCCATCCGGACTGGGGCACGCTCATCTTCAACCTTTCGCGCAACGAGGTGCGCAACTTCCTGCTCTCGAACGCGCTGTACTGGCTGCGCGAGCAGCACGCGGACGCGCTGCGCGTGGACGCGGTGGCGTCGATGCTCTACCTCGACTACTCGCGCAAGGAAGGCGAGTGGCTGCCGAACGTGTTCGGCGGGCGCGAGAACCTCGAGGCGGTCGAGTTCCTGAAGCTGATGAACGAGACGGCGTACGGGCGGGAGCCCGGCGTGTTCACCGCCGCGGAGGAGTCCACTGCGTGGCCGGGCGTCTCGCGGCCGACGTATCTCGGCGGGCTCGGCTTCGGCTTCAAGTGGAACATGGGCTGGATGCACGACACGCTGACGTACTTCCAGAAGGATCCGGTCTACCGCCGCTTCCACCACCACACGTTGACGTTCTCGTTGATGTACGCATTCAGCGAGAACTTCGTGCTGCCGCTCTCGCACGACGAGGTCGTCCACGGCAAGGGGTCGCTGCTCAACAAGATGCCCGGCGACCGCTGGCAGAAGTTCGCCAACCTTCGCTCGCTGTACGCCTACATGTGGGCGCACCCGGGCAAGAAGCTGCTCTTCATGGGCGGCGAGCTCGGCGAGTGGCAGGAGTGGAACTACGACGCGTCGCTGCACTGGGATCTGCTCGAGCAGGCCGACCATCAGGGCGTGCAGTCGCTGATCCGCGATCTGAACCGCGTGTACCGCAGCCAGCCGGCGCTCTACGGCGTCGACTTCGATCCGCGCGGCTTCCGCTGGCTCGAGGCGAATGACGCGGCGAACAACGTCCTCGCGTTCGCGCGGCTCGACGAGGACGGCGAGAACCCGGTCGTCTGCGTGCTGAACCTGTCACCCGTGCCGCGCTACGAGTACCGCGTCGGCATGCCGACGTGCTGCCGCTGGCGCGAGCTCGTGAACACGGATTCGGCGTACTACGGCGGCTCGGGCGTCGGGAACATGGGCGGCGTCGAGGCCGAGCCGGTGCCCTGGCACGACCAGCCGTTCTCGGCGGCGCTGACGCTGCCGCCGCTCGGCGCCGTCTGGCTCGTCCCCGAGTAACCGTTCGCGGCGGTGGGGCGTTGCCCCTGAACAGTGCGCAGAGCAGCCCTCCTCGCGTTCGTCGCGGTGGTCTCCTTTGCCGGCGCCTTCACGTTCGAGGCGGCCGGCGGCGACGCCGCTCCGGGCGTCGACGTACGCGCCGCGAGCGCCGACACGGCGCATGCGAGCTCGGTGCACTACGCGGTCGCAGTGACGCTGCAAAAGGGCAACGAGCCGCTGACGCTGCGCATCGCCGGCGGGTCCTCGCGCGACCGGCTCGTCGCGCACCTGTCGCTCGGCTCGATGGACGGCTCCGTCCTGATGAGCAAGCCGTTCCTGTACGAGAGTGCGCCGAGCGGCTTCGTCGTCCTCGGCAACATCAGCTGGCTGCGGCTGCACCTCTCGGAGCGCTCGCCGCGCTCGCAGGTGATGACGACGCTGCGCTCGCTGACGCCGTCGCCGCTGTTGCATGTGATCGCCGAGGCGAGGTTGCGGGCGATCGGGAAGCCCGGCACGTTCGCCGGTCCCGTCGCGTACGACGATCCGGTCGTCCGGACGTCACTGCACCAGCTCGCCGCCGGCCTCGAGTTCCGCGGGCTCCACGTGCGCGTCCAGGTCGGCCGCGACGGCCTGATCCACCGTGTGCGTCTGACGGGCCGCACCGCCGATCGGAAGACGACGCTCAACCTGCGCGCGCGGCTGTACGACTTCGGCGTGCCCGTGCAGGTCATGCCCCCGTCGCCCGGCTCCTTCACGGACCCGGCCCTCGAGCAGCTCCAGGCCTGACGGCCTGTACCTGCTACCGCAACGGAACTGTCACGCGTCGGCGCGTCAGCTCGACGTCGTCCAGGCGGAATCGCGGGCCCCGGGCCTGTGGACGACTTTTGACGAAGCTTTGACGGTACCAGGTACAGGCCGTTCGGCCTGTCCGGCTCAGGCGGTACCGGTGCGCTGCTCGAAGCGCAGGGTCACGAGCTCGCCCGCACGCCGGACGTGGCGGCGCATCAGGTCCCGCGCGGCCGCGCCGTCGCGGTTCTCGAGCGCCTCGACGATCTCCTCGTGCTCGCGGATGTTCGCCCGGAGGAGCGGCGTGCTCTCCGAGAGCACGATCTTCGTCAGGTCGCGCGGGAAGCTGCGGTGCAGGTGGGCGAGCGTCCCCGCCAGCACCTCGTTCCCGGCCGCCTCCTGGATCAGCTGGTGGAACTGGTCGTTCGCCGGCCCCCAGACGGCGGCGAGGCGGACGCCGTCGTCGCCGCTCTCGCGCGCCTCGACCGTCCGCGCGAGCCCCTCCCCGAACTGGCGCTGCGCGTCGCGGAGCCGGTCGAGCTGGTCATGGCGGATCCGGACCGCGGCGAGCTCGGCGGCGAGCGCCTCGAGCTCGGCGCGCACCTCGTAGGCGTCGCGGATCTCCCGGGTCGACAGCCCGCGGACCAGGGCGCCGCGGTGCGGCTGCAGCTCGACGAGGCCGCCCGCCTGGAGCTTCCGGAGCGCCTCGCGGATCTGCGTCCGGCTGACGCCGTACTCCGCAGCGAGCGCACTCTGCCGGAGCCGCGCCCCCGAGGGGATCTCGCCGCTGAGGACGCGCTGCTGCAGATCCGAGGCGAGCTTGTCGACGAGTGCCCGGCGCTCGATCTCCGTCTCCGCCACGCAGCGACGGTACCACTCATTGGATCCATTTGACTAGAGGTTGGATCCATCTCTAGCATCGGTGCTTCCCAGACCCGCCGACGCCGAGCCACCTCTCACGGAAGGACGCATGCGATGAACGGCCCCCGTGGCAGAGCCGCCGCCCTCTTCGGCGCCGCTCTCCTGCTCGCCCTCTCCCTCGCCGCCGCAGCCGGCGCCGGCCCCCAGCGCCCCGCCGCCGCTGCGAAGAACGGGGGGACGATCACCGTCGGGCTCACCGCCGGCGAGCCCGATGCCCTCGACCCGACGACCGCGCGCACCTTCTCGGGCCGCGAGGTCTTCCTGACGTTCTGCGAGAAGCTCTACGACCTCAACTCGAAGGCGCAGATCGTCCCACAGCTCGCCGCGTCGCTGCCGACGATCTCGAAGGACAAGCTGACGGTGACGATCAAGCTCCGGCGCGGGATCAAGTTCAACGACGGGACGGCCTTCAACGCCGACGCTGTCGTCAAGACGATCCAGCGCCACCAGACGCTGAAGGGATCGGCCCGCGCGAGCGAGATCTCGCCGGTCGAAAGTGTGACGGCGTCCGGCGCGTCCACCGTCGTCTTCCACCTGAAGACACCGTACTCGCCGCTGACCGCGCAGCTCGCCGACCGCGCGGGGATGATCATGTCGCCCGCGCAGATCGACAAGCTCGGCGACAAGTTCGCGACGAACCCGATCTGCGTCGGCCCCTTCATGTACGACAACCGCGTCGCGGGCGACACGATCACGGTCGTCAAGTCGCCGTACTACTACGCGAAGAAGAACGTCCACCTCGACAAGATCATCTTCAAGGTCGAGAACGACGCGTCGGCCGCCGCGGCCGCGCTGAAGGCTGGCGACCTGCAGGCGCTCGACGGTGTTGCGTCGACGGAGCTGCAGGGCGTCGTGCACACGTCGTCGCTGCGCATCGTCAAGCAGACGGGCCTCGGCTACCAGGGCGTGACGGTCAACCTCGGCAACAGCCACGGGCTGCTGAAGGGCTACTCGAACGTCGGCACGCCGATCACGAACGAGAAGCTGCGGGAGGCGTTCGAGATGGCGATCGACCGCAAGGCGATGAACAAGGTCGTTTTCGGCGGCACGGTGCTGCCGGGCTGCACGCCGATCTCGCCGTCGAGCGCGTGGTACGACCCGAGCGTCAAGTGCACGCCGTACAGCCCGACGCGGGCGAAGCAGCTCGTACAGCAGTCGGGAGTGAACAATCCGACGATCCACCTGATGGTCCCGACCGGGTCGGTGGCGCTGCGCCAGGCGCAGTTCCTGCAGTCGGAGGAGGAGGCCGTCGGCATCCACGTCGTGCTCGACGCGACGGACTTCGTCACCTCGCTGAGCAAGGCCGACGCGGGAACGTACGACACGTTCCAGATCGGCTGGTCGGGCCGCGTCGACCCGGACGGCAACATCTACCAGTTCGTCGCCTCGACGGGCTCGCAGAACGACAGCGGGTATGCAAATCCGCGGCTCGACCTGATCCTCAACAACGCGCGGAAGGCGGCGACGGAGAAGGCGCGTAAGACGCTGTACCGCGCCGCGCAGAAGCTGATCCTCGCGGACCGCCCGTTGATCTACCTGTATCACCCGGTGACGCGTGCGGGCGTGAACAAGTCGCTCAAGGGCGTCCTCCTGTACCCGGACACCCTCCTCCGGGTCGCGTTCGCGCAGTACAAGTAGGTCGGCTGGACGATGGGCGGCTTCCTGATCAGGCGAACGGGAGCCGCCCTCGTCGTCCTGGTGCTGGCGAGCATGCTGATCTTCCTCGGCGTGCGGGCGATCCCCGGTGACCCCGCGATCGCGCTCGGCGCCGAGAACCGCGATCCGGCGCTGCTCGCCGCAATCCGCCACAAGTACCTGCTCGACCGCCCGCTGCCGGTGCAGTACGCGCACTGGATCTGGCTTGCCCTGCACGGCGACCTCGGCTCGGATCAGCGCGAGCTGCCGGTCGCGCACACGATCATCACCAGGGTCCCTCTGACGCTCGAGCTCGCGATCCTCAGCATGCTGATCGCGACGCTCACGGGCATTCCGGCGGGGGTGATCGCCGCGGTCCGGCGCGGCAAGCCGATCGACCACGCGGCGACGGCCACGGCCCTCGTCGGCCTGTCGGTGCCGCACTTCTGGCTCGGCCTGCTCGCGATCATCTGGTTCGCGGTCGACCTGCACTGGCTGCCCGCGAGCGGCTACGTCGGGATGAGCCACCCGATCGCGAACCTGCGGCACATGATCATGCCGGCGGTGGTGCTCAGCGCCGGCTTCTCCGCGATCCTGATGCGGCAGATGCGCTCGTCGATGCTGACGTCGCTCGGCGCGGACTACGTGCGCACGGCGCGCGCGAAGGGGTTGACGGAGTGGAGCGTCGTCGGCCGCCACGCGTTCCGCAACAGCCTGATCACCGTCACGACCGTGATGGGGCTCCAGCTCGGCGCCCTGATCTCGGGCGCCGTCGTCACCGAGACGGTGTTCGGGATCGCCGGCTTCGGGCGGCTGACGATCGAGGCGGTGAACCAGCGCGACTACACGTTGATCCAGGGTGTCGTGCTCGTCGCGGCCGCGGGGTACGTCGTCGCGAACCTGCTCGTCGACATCGCGTACTCGCTGCTCAATCCACGCATCCGGGTGGCCGCGTGAGCGCCGTCGCCGATCCGCACGGCGCGCCGATCGTCAATCCGCGCGCGCGCCGCCGCCGCCTGCTCCGCAAGCGCTTCCTGCGCCGTCCCGTCGCGGTCGCCGGGCTGATCGTCGCGCTCGCGTTCGTCGTGATCGCGCTGCTCGCGCCGTGGCTCGCACCGCACAAGGCCGGCTTCACCGACTTCGAGCACGTGCTCGCGAAGCCGGGCGGCCACTACCCGCTCGGCACCGACGAGCTCGGCCATGACGAGCTGTCGCGGCTGATCTGGGGCGCGCGCTCCTCGATGCAGGTCGGCGTGCTCGCGACGCTGCTCGCAATGGTGATCGCCGTGCCGATCGGGATGATCGCCGGCTACTACCGCGGCTGGATCGACAACGTCATCGCCCGCGCCACCGACGTCCTCCTCTCGTTCCCGTTCGTCATCCTCGGCGTCGGGCTCGCCGCGATCCTCGGCCCGTCGCTGACGAACGCGACGCTCGCGCTCGGGATCGGCGCGATCCCGGCGTTCATCCGCATCGCGCGCGGCGAGACGCTCGCGCTGCGCGAGGAGGACTATGTGCCGGCGGCGATCGCGAACGGCGCGAGCGACCGCACGATCATCTTCAGGCACATCCTCCCGAACATGACGAGCACGCTGCTCGTACAGGCGACGCTGACGATTCCGGCGGCGATCGTCGGCGAAGCGGTCCTGTCGTTCCTCGGCCTCGGCGTCCAGGCACCCGAGACGTCGTGGGGCGTGATGCTGCAGACGGCGCAGGACGAGCTGCAGCTCGCGCCGCGGCTCGCCGTGTACCCGGGGATCGCGCTGGTGCTCGCCGTGCTCGCGTTCAACGTGCTCGGCGACGGCCTCCGCGACATCCTCGACCCGCGCACGACGCGCTGATGCTGGAGGTCACCGACCTTTCGGTGCGTTTCGACACCGACGACGGGACCGTGCACGCGGTCGACCGGATGTCGTTCACCCTCGCACCGGGCGAGGTGCTCGGCGTCGTCGGTGAATCGGGCTGCGGCAAGAGCGTCACCTGCATGTCCCTCACCCGGCTGCTGCCCGAGACGGCGCACATCAGCGGCAGCGCGATCTTCGAGGGGCGCGACCTGCTGGCACTCTCGCCGCGCGCGCTCCGGCGCGTGCGCGGCCGGCAGATCTCGTATGTCTTCCAGGAGCCGATGACCTCGCTGAACCCCGTCTTCCCGGTCGGCCGGCAGATCACCGAGGTGCTGCAGCGCCACCTCGGCCTCTCGCGCCGCGAGGCCCGCGCGCGGGCGGTGGAGCTGCTGCGAGTCGTGCGGATCCCGGCGGCCGAGCGGCGGCTCGACGAGTACCCGCACCAGCTTTCGGGCGGCATGCGGCAGCGCGTGATGATCGCGATCGCGCTCGCGTGCGACCCGAAGGTGCTGATCGCGGATGAGCCGACGACGGCGCTCGACGTGACGATCCAGGCCGGGATCCTCGACCTGATGCGCGACATCCGCGACCGGCTCGGAACGGCGATCGTCCTGATCACGCACAACCTCGGCGTCGTCGCCGACATCGCCGACCGCGTCGTCGTCATGTATGCAGGGCGCAAGGCGGAGGAGGCGCCGGTCGCCGACCTGTTCGCGAGCCCGCAGCACCCGTACACGATCGGCCTCCTCGGCGCGGTGCCGCGGCCGTACGAGGGGGAGGGGACACGCGAGCGGCTGCAGGAGATCCCCGGCCGCGTCCCGTCTTTGCGGGAGCTGCCGCAGGCCTGCGCGTTCGCCGACCGCTGTCCGCGTGCGGACGAGCTCTCGCGCAGCGAGATCCCCGTGCTGCGCGAGGTCCGCCCGCAGCACCACGTCGCGTGCTTCCATCCCGGCTCATGACGAACGGCAACCCGCCCGCGCTCGAGATCGTCGATCTCGTCAAGCACTTCCCCGGCCGCCGGCGGCAGGTGGTGCACGCGGTCGACGGCGTCTCCTTCACGCTCGGCCGCGGCGAGATGCTCGGCCTCGTCGGCGAGTCGGGCAGCGGCAAGTCGACGGTCGCGAACTGCATCCTGCGCCTGACCGAGCCCACGTCCGGGACGATCCGGCTCAACGGCGTCGACATCACGCACCTCTCGCGGCGGCAGATGCGGCCCTTGCGCCGCGACCTGCACATGGTGTTCCAGGATCCGTACTCGTCGCTCAATCCGCGCATGACGTGCGGCGACATCGTCGGCGAGCCGCTGCGGTTGCACGGCCTCAGCCGCGGACGTGAGCTGGTGACGCGCGTCGACGAGGTCTTCGACTCGGTCGGATTGCGCCGCGAGCTCCGCTTCCGCTATCCGCACGAGCTGTCGGGAGGCCAGCGGCAGCGCGTCGGGCTCGCGCGCTCGCTGATCCTCAACCCGAGCGTGCTCGTCGCCGACGAGCCGGTGTCGGCGCTCGACGTCTCGGTGCAGGCGTCGATCCTGAATCTCTTGCGCGACCTGCAGCGGGAGATGGGCTTCTCCTGCCTGTTCATCACCCACGACCTCGCGACTGTCGAGTTCCTCTGCGACCGCGTCGCCGTCATGTACCTCGGCGAGATCGTCGAGACGGCGCCGCGCGCCGAGCTCTTCCGGCAGGCGCAGCACCCGTACACGCAGGCGCTGCTCTCGGCGGCGGTCGTTCCGGATCCCGAGGTGCAGCGAGCGCGCAGCCGCGTCGTTCTGGACGGCGACCTCCCGAGCCCGCTGGAGCCGCCGTCGGGCTGCCGTTTCCACACGCGCTGCCCGCTGCACGCGCAGTCGGCGCCGCGCTCGGACGAGGAGACGCCCGCGCTCCGCGAATACGCGCCCCGCCACTTCGTCGCGTGCCACCTCGTCGCGCCCGCGCAGCCCGCGCCGCGGCTCGCGGATATGGTCACCTCCGCATGAGCTTCACCACACGTCCCGAGCTGCGCGGCACGTACGGCATGGTCGCGTCGACGCACTGGCTCGCGTCGGCCGCGGGAATGGCCGTGCTCGAGCGCGGCGGCAACGCATTCGACGCAGCGGTTGCCGCCGGCTTCACGCTGCAGGTGGTCGAGCCGCATCTGAACGGGCCGGGCGGCGACCTCCCTGCGATCGTCTGGCCGGCCGGCGGCGAGCCGCGTGTCCTCTGCGCGCAGGGACCTGCACCCGCGGCGGCGACGATCGAGCGCTACCGCGACGAGCTCGGGCTCGACCTCGTTCCGGGCACGGGGCCGCTCGCCGCCGTCGTCCCCGGCGCGTTCGGCGGCTGGCTCGCACTACTGCGCGAGCACGGGACGATGGAGCTCGCCGACGTCCTGCAGTTCGCGATCCACTACGCCGAGCACGGCTATCCCGTGCTGCCGCAGATCGCCGGCGCGATTCGCAACGTCGAGCGGCTCTTTCGCGACGACTGGTCGACGTCGGCGGAGCTCTATCTCGATGTCCCCGCCGTCGGAACGCTGCACCGCAACCCGCAGCTCGCGCGCACGTACCGCCGGCTGCTCGAGGCCGACGATCCGTACGACGCGTGGTATCGCGGCTTCGTCGCCGAGGCGATCGTCGCGTTCCAGGAGCGCGAATGGCGCGACAGCTCCGGCGAGCGCCACGCCGGCTTGCTGACTGCCGACGACCTCGCACGCTGGCAGCCTCGCTGGGAGGAGCCGCTCGCGGTCGACTACCACGGGCTGACCGCGCTGAAGGCCGGGCCGTGGAGCCAGGCGCCCGTCTTCCTGCAACAACTGCGGCTGCTCGCAGGCTTCGACCTGGCCGCGATGGGGCACGCGAGCGCCGAGTACGTGCACGTGATCACCGAGTGCGCGAAGCTCGCGTTTGCCGACCGCGAGGCGTGGTACGGCGACCCCGACTTCGTCGACGTCCCGCTCGACCTCCTGCTCTCTCGCGAGTACGCGGACGAGCGGCGCGCGCTCGCCGGCGACGAGTCGTCGCCCGACCTGCGCCCCGGCGGCGACGACCCGCATCTGCCCGGCCCCGTCGGCGCCGTCGAGCTCGCGCCCGGTGTCGGCGAGCCGACGCGTGGCGACACGGTCCACCTCGACGTCGTCGACCGCTGGGGGAACATGGTGGCGGCCACGCCGAGCGGCGGCTGGCTCTGGGGCGCGCCGGTCATCGCCGAGCTCGGCTTCCCGCTCGGCACGCGCGCGCAGATGTTCTGGCTCGAGGACGGGCTTCCGAACTCGCTCGCGCCGGGAAAGCGGCCGCGGACGACGCTGTCGCCGACGCTGGTCGCGCGCGACGGCGAGCCGTATCTCGCGCTCGGCACGGCCGGCGGCGACCAGCAGTACCAGTGGACGCTGCACGTCTTCCTCGCGCACGTGCACTTCGGGATGAACCTGCAGGAGGCGATCGACGCGCCGAACCACCACACCGAGGCGTTTCCGTCGAGCTTCTACCCGCGCGAGACCGTGCCCCGGCACGTCGCCGTCGAGTCGCGCGCCGGCGACGCGACGGTCGACGGGCTGCGTGCGCGCGGCCACGACGTCGAGGTGACCGATGCGTGGTCGCTCGGCCGCGTCAGCGCTGTCGGCAAGGACGCCGACGGGCAGCTGAAGGCGGGAGCGAATCCGCGCGGTGCCCAGGGTTACGCCGTCGGGCGGTAGGGAACGCCGCGAGGGTTGCTCGGCGCGGTTCAACAATCGGAAGGGGTCGTGGCGGTCGAGGTCTGGGCGCCGAAGGCGGATTCCGTCACGGTCCATGCCGCCGAAGGCGTGCACCCGCTCGCGCCGGGTGAGGACGGCGTCTTCGCGGGCACGTTCCCGGGGGAGCACGGCAGCGAGTACCTGCTGCGACTCGACGACGACGCGACCTACCCCGACCCGTGCTCCCGGTGGCAGCCGTACGGCGTGCGCGGCGCGTCTGCGGTCGTCGACACCGGTCGCTTCGCCGGCGAGCGGATCGGCTTGCGAGTCGACGACCTCGTCGTCTACGAGCTGCACATCGGCACGTTCACGATCGAGGGGACGTTCGACGCCGCAGCGCGGAAGCTGCCGAAGCTTCGCGAGCTTGGAATCACCGCGATCGAGGTGATGCCGATCGCGACCTTCCCCGGCGAGCGGGGCTGGGGCTACGACGGGCTCTACAGTTACGCGCCGCACCCGGCCTACGGCGGGCCCGACGGGTTCGCGCGCCTCGTCGACGCGGCGCACGAGGCGGGGCTCGGTGTGCTCCTCGACGTCGTCTACAACCACGTCGGGCCCGGCAACGAGGCGCTGACGGCGTTCGCGCCGTACTTCACGCCGAAGCACGACACCTTCTGGGGCGACGCACTCGACTACGAGAGCCGCGGCGTCCGCGAGTGGGCCGCGCAGAATGCCGAGATGTGGATCCGCGACTACCACTGCGACGGGCTGCGGCTCGACGCCGTGCATGCGATCTTCGACGACTCGCCGACGCACATCTGTGCCGAGATCAAGCGGCGTGTCGGCGACGCGCTCGTCATCTCGGAGATGACGACGAACGACTGGCGGCCGATCGACGAGTGGGGACACGACGCACAGTGGGCCGACCGCTCGCACCACGAGCTGCACGTCCTGCTCACCGACGAGCACGAGGGGTATTACGCGAAGTACGGGAGCGTCACCGGGCTCGCCGACGACCTGCGCGGCCGCGGGCGCGAGCCGCGCAAGCTCGTCGTCTGCGCGCAGAACCACGACCAGGTCGGTAACCGCGCGCTCGGCGACCGGCTGCCGCCGGACGCGCTCAGGGTCGCGGCCGCAGTGACGCTGTTCAGCACGTGCACGCCCTTGCTCTTCATGGGCGAGGAGACGTTCGAGCCGCACCCGTTCCAGTTCTTCACCGACCACATCGACCCCGAGATCGCGAGGGCGACGCGCGAGGGCCGTAAGCAGGAGTTCAAAGCGTTCACGTCGTTCTCCGGCGAGGAGGTGCCGGACCCGCAGGACGTCGAGACGTTCCTCCGCTCGAAGCTTTCCGAGGACCGTGAGCCCGATCCGTTCTACCGCGAGCTGCTGCAGTTGCATCGCGAGCTTCCGCGCGACCTCGAGATCGTCGAGGCCGACGACGAGACGAAGCGGCTCCGACTGCGGCGCGGCGACGTCGAGCTCGTCGCGGACTTCGCCGCGAAGACCGTCGAGGTGCGACGTGGCTGAGGCATGGCCCGGACGTCCGTTCCCGCTCGGCCCGACCTGGGACGGCAACGGCACGAACTTCTCGCTCTTCTCGGAGAACGCAGAGCGCGTCGAGCTCTGCCTGTACGACGAAGAGGACACCGAGACGCGCGTCGAGATGACGGAGCGCGAGGTCTACAACTGGCACTGCTACCTCCCCGGCGTCGGACCGGGACAGCGGTACGGCTACCGCGTGCACGGGCCGTACGACCCGGCGAACGGCAAGCGGTTCAATCCCGAGAAGCTGCTGATCGATCCATACGCGAAGGCGATCGAGGGACCGGTCGCCTGGGATGTGGCGAACACGCTGCCGTACGTCCCGAGCCTCGACGAGGACGCCGACCTGCACGTCGACGACGACGACAGCGCGGACGCGATGCCGAAGTGCGTCGTCGTCGACCCGACGTTCGACTGGGAGGACGACCGGCCGCCGAACCGTCCCTGGAACGAGACGGTCATCTACGAGGTCCACGTCAAGGGGTTCACGCAGCTCAGCGAGCACGTGCGCGAAGACCTGCGGGGAACGTACGCCGGGCTCGCATCCGAGCCGTCGCTCGAGTACCTGAAGTCGCTCGGCGTCACCGCCGTCGAGTTGCTGCCGGTCCACCACATCATCGACGAGGGCTTCCTGCACGACCGCGGTCTGACCAACTACTGGGGCTACTCGTCGATCGGGTACCTCGCGCCGCACTCCGGCTACGCCGCGACCGGGACCCGCGGCGAGCAGGTACGCGAATTCAAGGGGATGGTGAAGGCCCTGCACGCGGCAGGAATCGAAGTGATCCTCGACGTCGTCTACAACCACACGGCCGAGGGCAACCATCTCGGCCCGATGCTCTCGTTCAGGGGCGTCGACAACGAGTCGTACTACCGGCTGATGCCCGACGACCGGCGCTTCTACATGGACTTCACCGGCACCGGCAACTCGCTCAACCCGGTGCACCCGTCGGTGCTGCGGCTGATCATGGACTCGCTGCGCTACTTCGTCAGCGACTGCCACGTCGACGGCTTCCGCTTCGACCTCGCGTCCGCGCTCGCGCGCGAGTTCTACGACGTCGACCGCCTCTCCGCGTTCTTCGACACGATCCACCAGGACCCCGTGCTGTCGCAGGTGAAGCTGATCGCCGAGCCGTGGGACGTCGGGCCGGGCGGCTATCAGGTCGGCAACTTCCCCGTCCTCTGGGCCGAGTGGAACGGGATCTACCGCGACACGATGCGCGACTTCTGGCGCGCCGAGTCGCACGCCGCCGACTTCGCCTCCCGCTTCACCGGCTCGAGCGACCTCTACCAGCACGACGGCCGCTCGCCGTTCGCGTCGGTCAACTTCATCACCGCGCACGACGGCTTCACGCTGCGGGATCTCGTGTCGTACAACGACAAGCACAACGAGGCGAACGGGGAAGACAACAACGACGGCACAACCGACAACCGGTCGTGGAACCACGGCCACGAGGGCGACACCGACGATCCGGGGATCAATGCGCTGCGTGCCCGGCAGCAGCGCAACTTCCTCGTCACGCTGATCCTGTCGCAGGGTGCGCCGATGCTGCTCGGCGGCGACGAGCTCGGCCGCTCGCAGGGCGGCAACAACAATGCGTGGTGCCAGGACAACGAGCTCTCCTGGTTCCGCTGGAACGAGGCGGATGAGGAGCTCACGGAGTTCACGCGCAGGCTCATCCAGATCCGCAAGGAGCACCCCGTCTTCCGGCAGCAGTCGTTCCTCACGGGCAGCGAGACGCGCGGCTCCGGCTTGCCCGACGTCTGGTGGTTCCGTCCGGACGGCCGGCGGATGACCCAGAAGGACTGGCAGAACCCGCACACGCACACGCTCGGCGTGTTCCTCAACGGCAAGGAGATCCGGTCGCGCACCGCCGACGGACGCGAGATCGAGGACGACTCGTTCCTGCTCCTGTTCAACGCGTACGGCGAGACGATCACGTTCACGCTGCCGACGCGGCGGTTCGGGACGCGGTGGCAGGTGGAGCTCGCGACGGGCGGCGGCGCGCCCGAGGGCGCCGTCAGCGCCCGGTCGGAGGTGCCCGTCGAGGGACGGTCGACCGTCCTGCTGCGGCGTGCCTGAGTTCCGCTGCACCTACCGGTTGCAGCTGACCTCCGAGTTCGGGTTCGCGCGCGCGCGCGAGATCGTCGTGCCCTACGCGCAGGAGCTCGGCATCTCGCATCTCTATCTGTCGCCGTCGCTGCAGGCGCGCCACGAGTCGACGCACGGCTACGACGTGACCGACCCGACGAAGATCAGCGAGGAGCTCGGCGGCGAAGACGCGTTCATCGCGCTGTGCGATGCAGCACACGAGGCCGAGCTCGGCGTCCTGCTCGACATCGTCCCGAACCACATGGCGACGAGCGAGGACGAGAACCCGTACTGGCGCGACCTCGACCTGCGGGAGAAGTACTTCGACTGGGACCGCGAGACGGGCTGGTATCGCCGCTTCTTCGACATCGGCGATCTCGGCGGCGTGCGCGTCGAGGACCCCGAGGTCTACGCCGCAACGCACGCGAAAATCCTCGAGCTCGTCGACCGCGGCTACGTCGACGGCCTCCGCATCGACCATCCCGACGGGCTCGCGAACCCGCGCGAATACCTCGACCGGCTGCGCGACAGCGGCGCGCTGCGCGTCTGGGTCGAGAAGATCCTCGAGCCGGGGGAGCCGCTGCGCGACTGGCCGGTGGAGGGGACGACCGGTTACGAGTTCGCGAACGACGCGACGGCGCTGTTCGTCGATCCAGCTGGCGAGGAGCCGCTGACGGCGCTCTACGGCGAGCTGACCGGCGAGACCCGCGCGTTCCCGGAGCTCGCCCACGAGGCGAAGCTCGAGGTCGCGCGGACGACGTTCACGCAGGAGTTCGACCGGCTCCGCAAGCTCTTCCCTCTCGACGGCCTCGAAGAGGCGGCGGCCTCGCTGCACGTCTACCGCACGTATGTCGAGCCGGGCGAGGGTCGCGTCGACGACGAGGACCGCCGCGCGTCGGCGATCCTCCCCGACAGGCTGCGCCGCGTCGTCCTGCTCGAGGACGAGCGTTCGCCTGCGCTCGACGAGTTCGTCGTGCGCTGGCAGCAGACCACGGGGCCGGTGATGGCGAAGGGCGTCGAGGACACGGCGTTCTACCGCTACTTCCGGCTGACGGCGCTCAACGAGGTGGGCGGAAATCCGGACCGGTTCTCCCTGGCGCCGGACGAGTTCCACGAGGCGGCGATCGCGCGCCTCGAGGGACATCCGCTGCAGCTGCTCGCGTCACAGACGCACGACACGAAGCGCGCCGGCGATGTGCGCGCACGCATCGGCGCGCTCGCGCACCTGCACGAGCAGTGGGCGCTGCACGTGCACCGATGGCGCGAGCTGACGGGTGGGATGGACGACGCGAACGAGGAGTACCTCGTGTGGCAGACGCTCGTCGGCGCCTGGCCGATCGTCCCGTCGCGGCTCGAGCGGTATCTCGAGAAGGCGCTGCGGGAGTCGAAGCGCAACACGAACTGGATCGAGCCGAACGAGCAGCACGAGGCGCGCGTCAAGGCGTTCGTGCGCTCGCTCTACG
>DASXWV010000003.1:0-62139 GCA_036503495.1 Gaiellaceae bacterium | reverse complement strand
TCCCGACAAGCTGGGCGTGATCGGCGGCTCCTACGGCGGCTTCATGACGTCGTGGATCATCGGGCACACGAACCGCTTCAAGGCGGCGATCTCCGAACGCGCCGTGAACAACCTCGTGAGCATGTTCGGCTCGAGCGATCTCTTCTGGGTCTTCGAGCGGCAGTTCGGCGGGCCGTACTGGGAGAACGTGGAGGCGTATCTCGAACGGTCGCCGTCGACGTATGCGCAGCAGATCGAGACGCCGGTGCTCGTGCTCCACTCCGAGCAGGACCTCCGCTGCAGCATCGAGCAGGGCGAGCACCTCTTCACGCTGCTGAAGCTGCTCGGCAAGGAGGTCGAGCTCGTCCGCTTCCCGGCGGAGAGCCACGAGCTGTCGCGGTCGGGGTCGCCCGTGCATCGCGTCGCCCGCTTCGAGACGATCCTCGAGTGGTTCGGGCGCTACCTCTCGCCCGAGTAGACGACGACGGCGGCCGCGCAGGCGACCGCCGTCTCGATCGGGCGTGCGGCGGGGTCAGTGATTCATCGTTCCGGCGACGTTCCCGACCTTGAGCAGGCCGACCTCGCCGAGCGCGACGCTCGCGAAGGAGTGCGAGACGAACGGGTAGATGCCGGGCTTGTCGATCTTGACGTCGAAGACTCCGCCGCCGCCGGCGGGGACGACCGCCGTCTGGATCCCGTGCTGCGGCGCGTCGATCAGGTCGGCGTTCAGCCAGGCGCGGTCGAGCACCGTCCCGACGACGTGGAACTCGGTGTTGAGGCTCGGGCCGGCGTCGACGACCCAGAAGCGCACGGTCTGGCCGGGCTGCGCGGTCAGCGGGTGCGTCTTGTACTGGCCGGCGTAGCCGTTCCACGTCACCCAGTCGGGCGTCATGTTCTGCGCCTTCGTCAGGTCGAGCGACGCGGGTGCGTTCAGGCCCGGCTTGTTGAGGTAGAACTCGCTCGCGACGAGGACGTAGTTGACGTCGGCGGGCGGCATGTTCGCCGGCTCGACGATGATCGCGAAGTACATCCCGTTCGCGATGTGCACGAACGCGGGCGCCGTGCCGCAGTGCACCATGTAGACGCCGGGATCGCTCGCCCGGAACGAGAAGGTCTTCGTCTGGCCCGGGAGGATGTCGCTGAACGCGAGGTTCGGTGCGATGCGGGCGGCGTGGAAGTCGACCGAGTGCGGCATCGGCGAGGTGTTGTGCAGCGTCACGTGCACCGTCTGGCCCTCGCGCACGTGCACGACCGGGCCGGGAACCGAGCCGTTGAACGTCCACGCGTCGTACTTGATGCCCGGCGCGATCGACAGCGTGTCGTGGCTGATCCCGATGTTGACGTTCGCGATTGCGCCGGCGGGCGCGGGCGGCAGCTCGGCCGGGAAGGCCGCGTGCTGCATCGCGAGCGCGTCGGCGTTCGCCGGCGCAGCATTCGCGAAGCTCGGCGTCGCGCGGCCGGCCGCGACGGGCATGCTCATGCCGGGCATCGACTGCGACGCCGCCGGCACCGTCGCCGCCTTTTCGGCGGCCCGGTGTGCATCGTCGCTCGCGTGCTGTGCGGACAGCGCGAGCCAGAGGCCGAACGAGCCCATGATCACGACCACGAGCCCGAGGAAGAGGGAGAGAAGCTTGAAGACTGCGCCGGAGTCGCTGCTCGGCATTGGGGCTGGGTACGTGGTCATCTCTTTGCCGCTCCTGTTTGGCCGGAAGAATTTGTCACTGGGATCTTGGAAAAACTCGGAGCGAGTCTCATCGCGGCATTCGCTGAGCCTCAGTGCGGGCTTCTACCGATGGTGGGTCGACGCGCTTTGGACAAATTCGGAGGAGACACCATGGCCGCCGTCGAGGACACCCGCTCGCGCATCGAAGGCGCGCTGCGCGCGGCCCCGGACGGCCTGGACGTCGCCCAGCTCGCGACGCGTGTCGGCGTCCATCCGAACACCGTTCGCTGGCATCTGGGCACGCTCGCGGACCGTGGTGTCGTCTCGGCGATGCCGCAGGCCCACCACGGGCGCGGGCGGCCGCGGATCGTCTACCGGGCGGCGCCCGAGCGGACGCCCGGCACGCGCGACGAGTACCGGCTGCTCGCGACGATCCTCAGCAGCACGCTCGCGGCCGTCGACGACGGTGCGGCGACCGCGGAGCGGGCCGGTCGCGCGTGGGGGCGCTTCCTCGCGCCGCGACGCCTGCCGCTCGTCCGCGCCTCCGACGACGACGCGCGGCAGGCGGTGACGGCGCTCCTCGACGAGCAGGGCTTCTGCCCGGAGAGCTGCGCCGGCGAGCTGCGGATCCACCGCTGCCCGTTCCACGACCTGGCCGAGTCGCAGCCGGAAGTCGTCTGCGCGGTCCACCGCGGCCTGATCGACGGGGCGTTCGAGGAGCTCGGCTCTGACCTGCGCATTGCCGCGCTCGACGTCTTCGTCGAGCCGGACCTGTGCGTGGCGCGGCTTACCAGCGGTCCCAGTGAACCATCGTCTCGAGCGGCTTCCGCCGCCCGGGCTTGAAGTCCGTTCCCTTCGTGTAGGCGACGGGGATCAGCGCCACCTGCGTCACCTCGTCGTACGGGATGCCGAGGATCTCGGCCGCCTCCTGCTCGTGCATCAGGTGGAACGTCGTCCAGACGCTGCCGAGCCCGCGTGAACGCGCTGCGAGCATGAACGACCACGCGGCCGGGATGATCGAGCCGAACATCGACGCGACGAGCGGATTGGGCCTGCCCTCGTAGCGGCCGAGCACGCACGGAATCACGTGCACCGGCACCTCGTGGATGTGCTCGGCGAGGTGGACGACGGCGTCCCCGATCCTCGCGAACTGGCCCGAGCGCTCGCCGCGGCGCTCCAGGTACGGGTACGCCACCCGCCGCCAGAGCTCGCCGAGCGCGGCGCGCCGCTCCGCGTCGGTGACGACGACGAAGTGCCAGTTCTGCGAATAGCTCGCCGTCGGCGCCTGCTGCGCGAGCGCGAGGCACTCCTCGAGGACCTCCCGCTCGACGGGCCGCTCGAGGTCGAGCCGCCTCCGCACGGCGCGCGTCGTCGAGAGCAGCTCGTCGGGCGTCAGGTCGAGCATCACGAGCCGATCCTATGCCTCCCCGTTTCGGGGGATCGCAGATCCCGGTTTCGACCGATGCGGTCCGGCCACTCTGCTGACGATCCTTCTCTGGTGCGGCGTCTTTCGATTCTCTATGCGATCGGCGGTACCGGTGCGGTCGCGCTCGCGGCGGCGACCGGCGCCGATCTCCAGCTGAACTCGTTCGCGTGGCTCGCCGGCACGGGCCTCGGGACGCTCGCCGTCGCGGCCGGGATCGTCGTCCACCGCCCCGCGCGCCGCGGCTTCTGGGTGGCGATCGGCGCCGCCGACCTCGGCTGGTTCTGCGCCGCGCTCGCGACGATCGTCGGCGGCCCCGCCGTCTCCGCGAGCAGCTACGGGCTGTCGTCGCTGATCTACGCGCCCGGCTACGCCGGCGTCGTCTGCGCGGCCGGTCTAATCCTCCGCTCCGTCTCGGCGCCGCGCACGGCGACGATCGACGTCGCGATCGGCGCGACGGTCGCGGCGTCGGTGTTCTGGCTCGTCGGGACCATGGCCGACGCGTCGAAGATCGGCTTCGTCTTCGCGGTCTGGGATCTGCCGCTCGCGCTCGTTCTCCTGCGGGTGCTCTTCTCGGGCCGGGCGCAGACACGCGCCGTCCGGCTCCTCGGCTGCGGTTCGCTCCTGCTCGTGGCGTCCGACCTCGCGTACTTCAGCGGCCGCTTCGCCTCGTCGGCCGTTGCAGCGGGCGTGCTCTCGGCGACGTACACCGCGGCGTACGTCATCCTCGGGGCGGCGGCACTCGACTCCTCGATGCGCGAGACCTCGGTCCGCCGCGCGAGCGTGCCGGGCGACGTGGAAACCCGCCGGCGGACGATCGTGCTCATGGCGGTCGCGCTGCTCACGTTCCCCGTGATCGTCGGCCTGCACGAGCTCGCGGACGACAACGCGACCGACGCGGTGATCGCCGGGCTCGGAGCCACCGCCGTGCTCCTCGTCGTCGTCCGCATCGCCAGCCTGCTGCAGCGGACGAACGAGCTGCGGCGGCGCGCCGAGGAGTCCGAGCATCTCTTCCGGATGGTCTTCGAGTCCGCCGGCGTCGGCATCTCCGTCGGCAGCAACGGGATGATGACGCGGACGAATCCGGCGCTCCAGCGCATGTTCGGCTACACGGGCGAGGAGCTGGCGGGCATGCACTTCACCGCCGTCTCCCATCCCGACGACATCGTCGACGGCCCGGCCGTGCCGCATCCGGGCAAGACATACACGTTCGAGAAGCGCTACGTCCGCAAGGACGGCGTCGTCGCGTGGGCGGAGGTGACGCTGACGGCGCCGCGCGACGACGCGTTCGGCATCGCCGTGATCGACGACATCACCGATCGCAAGCAGCTCGAGCAAGAGCTACGGCAGGCGCAGAAGATGGAGGCGATCGGCCAGCTCGCCGGCGGCGTCGCACACGACTTCAACAACCTGATGACGGCAGTGAACGGCTACGCCGCGCTGCTGCAGCGGGACGTGCCCGAGGGCGAGATCCTGCGCGAGTACGTCGACGCGATCGCGATCGCCGGCGACCGCGCGGCCGAGCTGACCCGAAAGCTGCTCGCGTTCTCGCGCCGGCAGGTCCTGCAGCTCGAGCAGGTGGATGTCGCACAGGTCGTCAAGGGCTTCGACGCGATCCTTCGCCGGCTGCTGCCCGAGAACATCGACGTCCGCTACGAGGTCCGTCCAGGCGCGACCGCGCGCGTCGACCGCAGCGAGCTCGAGCAGGTTCTCCTCAATCTCGCGGTGAATGCGCGCGACGCGATGCCCGGGGGCGGCGTCCTCTCGATCGCCGTGCACGTCGAGGGCGGCGCGGTCGAGCTGGTCGTCGCCGACACCGGCGTCGGCATGGACGAGGCGACGCAGGCCCGGATCTTCGACCCGTTCTTCACGACGAAGGAGATCGGCCAGGGCACAGGGCTCGGGCTGTCGACCGTCGACGGCATCGTCGCGCAGTTCGGCGGGACGATCCATGTCGCGAGCGCGCCCGGCGAGGGCACGCGATTCACGGTTCGCCTGCCGCTCGATACGGACATCGTGGTCGCCGCGCCTGCTGCGCCGGTGACAACGCGCGCGGGCTCGGGCACCGTGCTGCTCGTCGAGGACGAGGAGATCGTCCGCCGCGTCACGACCGAGCTGCTGAAGCTCGCCGGTTACGGCGTCGTCGCCGTCGCCAATGCGGAGGACGCGTTGACGCTCCTCGCCGGCGGCGAGCGGCCCGACGTCCTCGTCAGCGACGTCGTGATGACCGGCCTGGACGGTCCGGCGCTCGCCGGCCGCGCGCGCGAGCTCGTGCCGGAGCTGCCGGTGCTGTTCGTCTCGGGCTACTCGGCCGAGACGCTCGGCGACCGGACGACGGAGACGATCCTGACGAAGCCGTTCACCGCCGGAGAGCTCGCCGAGCACATCGAGCTGGTGCGGACGATGGCCCCGGGTGGAATCGAACCACCGCACGCAGCTTCGAAGGCTGCCGCTCTGTCCGCTGAGCTACGGGGCCCTGCGCCCGTAGGTTAGCCCGGTCGTTACGCCGCTACCGCGACGCCGAACTTCCGCTTCAGATACGCGAGGTACGGCTTGGCGTCGATCCCCGAGCCGACCGCCTTCTGCAGCAGCTCCTGCGGCGGGTACTTGCGGCCGTGCGCGTGCACGTGCTCGCCGAGCCACTCGCGGATCGGCGTGAACTCGCCGCGCTCCAGCAGCTCGTCGAGGTCGCCGACGTCCTCCTGCATCTTCTCCCAGATCTGCACCGACATGACGGTGCCGAGCAGATATGTCGAGAAGTAGCCGATCAGCCCCGTCGACCAGTGCATGTCCTGCAGCACGCCGCGCGCATCGTCGGGCACGTCGACCCCGAGGTAGTCGTGCATCTTCTGGTTCCAGATCTGCGGCAGGTCCTTCAGCTCGACGCGGCCGTTGATGATGTCCTGCTCGAGCTCGAACCGGAGGATGACGTGCATCCCGTAGGTCACCTCGTCCGCCTCGATCCGGATCAGCGACGGCCGCGACTTGTTCACCGCGGCGTAGAACTGCTCGACGTCGACGTTTCCGAGCTGCTCGGGGAACCGCCGCTGCACGCGCGGGTAGTAGAAGCGCCAGAACGGCAGGCTGCGACCGACGAGGTTCTCCCAGAGGCGGCTCTGCGACTCGTGGATGCCGAGCGACGCCGGCCCGCCGACGGGATACGCCTCCGCCTCGGTCGGCAGCTGGTGCTGGTACAGCCCGTGCCCGTACTCGTGCATCGTCGAGAAGAGCGAGTCGAGGCTCGTCGCGTAGTAGTGCGTGGTGATCCGGATGTCGTCGCGGCCGGCGCTCGCCGCGAACGGGTGCTCGGTCGGGTCGATGCGCCAGCTGTCGGGCCGGTGGCCGAACGTGTCGACGACGTCCTCCAGTAGCTCGATCTGCCGGTCGACGGGGTAGTCGCCGGTCAGGAACGAGTCGTCGACCTCCCGCTCGCGCAACTCGGCGATCAGCGGCACGAGCTCTTCGCGGAGCTCCGCGAAGATACGCGTCACGTCCTCCGTCTTCGTCTCCGGCTCGAAATCGTCGAGCAAGACGTCGTACGGCTCGCCCTCCGGCGCCAGCGCCTCGACATACCGGTGCCGCGCGTCGATGTTGCGCTCGAGCGCGGGCAGGAAGAGCTGGAAGTCGGACGCCGCCTTCGCCTTCAGCCAGACGGCATTGCCCTCCGCCGCGGCGCGTGCCATCTCGCTGCGCAGCTCGGCCGGGACGTTGACCTCCTTCTCGTAACTCCGCTTCGCGAGGCGGATCAGCCCGTAGTCGAAACCGTCGGGATCGAGCGATCCCATGCGCGGCTCGAGCTCGTCGAGCAGGCGGCCGACCTCGGGGTCGACGAGCAGGTCGTGCGCCATCCGCTGGACGAACGCCATGTGCTCGCCGCGGTGTCGCGCGCCCGCGGGCGGCATCTGCGTCCGCTGATCCCACGAGAGGAGCATCCCGAGCTGGCCGAGCGCCCCGAGGTCGCGCATGCGCGTCTTGAGCAGGTCGAGTGCGTCGGCCATCTGCCGCAGCCTACCGACGCACTGACGCCGCTCATCTCATGAGCCGCCGCCGACGCCCGCGCGCTCGAGCAGCACGAGGATCAACGTCGCCGCACCGAGCAAGCCGTGCCCGCTCGCGAGCCAGATCGGGATGTACGACTCCGCGGGCACGCGGCCGCCGGGCGCCGCACCGGGACCGGCCTGCAGGCGCGCAAGCTCGCGTTTTCGGTGCTGGTCGCGCGTGATCAGGAACGTCCCCGCGATCAGGAACGCCGCCCCGATCGCCGCAACAGCGAGCCAACCGGTCGTATCGTTGTCGGTGATCGCATAGATGATCCAGAGCACGAAGCCGACGACGGCGAAACCGACGTGCGGGAACACACGCAGCGGTCCGATCGCTTCGCGTTCGGACTGCGACATCCCGTGGTGGCGCAGGAACAGCGCCGCCATCGCGAGGCCGCCGACCGCCGTCGCGGCCCACGTTCCAACAGCCCACCAAGTCAGCATCGGTCACCTCCATGGTCTCTCTCGTTTGTACGGCTTTGTACGGCGCCCACCGGCCACCGGATCTCGTGTACGCCTTCAACGTGGACTATGACGGTGTCGCGGGTGAATACGAGCGCGGTCGGCCGGCGTATGCCGAAGCCGCGATCAGGCATCTGATCGAGCGCGCGCAGCTCGATCGCGGTGCCACGGTGCTCGATCTCGGCGCCGGCACGGGGAAGCTGTCGCGAATGCTCGATGCGGTCGGGCTGAGCGTGATCGCCGTCGATCCGAGCACGCCGATGCTGGCGGAGCTGCAGGCAGCGGCGCCGCGTGTGCGGACGCTCGTCGGCAGAGCCGAGTCGATCCCGCTCGAGCGACAGAGCGTCGATGCCGTCGTCGCCGCGCAGGCGTTCCACTGGTTCGACGCGGCGAGTGCGCTGCCCGAGGCCCATCGCGTTCTCAAGCCCGGCTGCGTCTTGGCGCTGCTCTGGAACAGGCGCGACGCGACCGATCCGACGCAGCTGCTTCTCGCCGAGCTGACGGATCCGCCGGAACGGCAGACGCCGCGCGGCTGGCAGCTCGACATCCCCTCGATCCTCCGCGACAGCGGGTTGTTCTCCGACGCCGAGCTGTTCGAGTTCGGCCACGCGCAGCCGACGGACGAGGCAGCACTGCTCGACCGCCTGCGGTCGAGCAGCTACGTCGCCGCGCTGCCGGCTGGGCGTCGCCGTGCGCTCGAGCAGCGCCTGCGCAAGGGACTCGCAGAGCTCGGCTCGCCGCGGCAGCTCGCGTACGAGACCCTGCTCTACGTCGCCCGCCGACGGTGAGAAGCGAGAGGGTGGCGGATGGGACTCGAACCCACGACCACCGGGACCACAACCCGGAGCTCTACCAACTGAGCTACCGCCACCGCGCGCCAGACAGAGTACCCGGAATCCTCCGCCGGTTCCGAGCGCGCCGGGGAGGATTCGAACCTCCGACCCGCGGATTAGAAGTCCGCTGCTCTGTCCCCTGAGCTACCGGCGCGTACGCGCAGGGTACGTGGCGTTACTTGCGAACGCCGAAATCGGTCGTCACGATCGTGACGTCCAGGCCCTCGTAGACGCCGGGCGCGGCGTCCTGGTGGACGGCGGCGATCCCGATCTCGCGCCAGCGCGGGTTCATCAGGTTCGCCCGGTGCTCCGGGCTGTGCAGCCACATCTGCATCGCCTTCGTCGCCGACACGTCGGGCGCCGACCAGAGGAGGTTCTCGCCCACCGACCAGTAGCCCCACGGACCGGACGCGTAGAACTGCTGGATCCGCTGCCAGAACGCCGAGCCGTCGGCCGAGTCGTGGGCGAAGTAGCCGTCGCGCGCCATCTGCAGCGTGTGCTCGCGCGCTGCGGTGCTCAGCCTCACGTTCAACCGGAGCGGCGTCAGGTGATGGGCGCGCCGGAAGGCGTTGATGTCGACGAGCACGCCCGACTCGAGCGGGCTGAGCGTGACGCCGGCGTGTCGGGGCGCCGCCGTCGCAGCCGGAACGCCCAGCGCGACGGCGGCAATCACCCCAACGAAGATGCGTGCGGCGCGCATCTCTCTGAGGATCGGCGTTTACAACCCATCCTCACATAGGCCCAAAGGAGGATTTTTTCGGGCCGTATGGCCCATGTTTGCAACCCATATCGGCCTACGGGGCCGCGGCCGAGGCGGGCAAAACCGGCTCGGCGCGGGCGCGCCGCCACTCGACGAGGATCACCTGCAGCGCGCCGGCGACCGGGATCGCTGCGAGCGCGCCGAGGACGCCGGCGAGCTCGGCGCCGACGAGCACCGACACGAGCACGGCGAGCGGCGACAGCTGGACGGTGCGGCCGTAGACGAGCGGCTGGATGAGATGGTTCTCGACCTGCTGGTAGACGACGAAGAAGACGCCGACGACGATCGCCGCCGTCGTCCCACTCGCCGCGATCGCGACGAGGACGACGACGATCGCCGCGATCGTCGCGCCTGCCAGCGGGATCAGGTCGAGCAATGCGACGAGAAGGCCGAGCGCGGCGGCGTACGGCACGCCCGCAAGCCAGACGACGACGCCCGAGGACACGCCGGCGATCAGGCTGATCAAGAGGTTGCCGGTGACGTAGCCGCCGACGGTGCGATAGATGTCGTGACCGACGCGCCGCCAGCGCGGCTGCTGCTCGGTCGCGAGCACGCCGTAGATCCGCTCCATCCACTGCGGCCCCTCGAGCAGCAGGAAGAACGTCAGGAAGACGATCGTCACCGTCGCGACGACGGCCGAGATGACGCTCTTCGTGATCGCGAGCGCGGCGCCCGCACCGACGGCGAGCTTGCCGACGCCGTTCTTGTGGATCGCGGACTTGATCCGCTCGACGATGTGGTACTTCGTCTCGAGGAAGCCGAGGCGGCCGCGGCCGTGCGTCAGGTCGTGGACGTAGTCGGGGACCTTGTTCGCGAAGCTGTTCACCTGGTCGACGAGCGTCGGGATGAAGAGCGCCGCGAGACCGGCAACGACCGCGAGCGCGACGATGAACGTGATCCCCGAGGCGAGACCGCGCCCGAAGCCGCGGCGCTGCAGCAGCTCGACGGCGGGGTTGAGAGCGAGCGCGAGGAAGAGCGCGATCAGCAGCCAGCTGAGGACATGGCGCGCCACCCACAGGACGTAGAGCAGGACGCCGACCATGAGGAGGATGCCGAGGATGGCGAAGATCGTCCGCGGCCGGAAGTGGACGATGCGATCGATGCCCACGGACGACAGTTCCGGGTTTGCAGCCTGCCTCCTCTTGCAATGCTCTCCCCCATGAGTCTGCGGACCCCGCTCCTGCGCGACGCGACGCTCCCCGACGGCCGCGTCGTGCACATCCGCCTCGGGGTCGCGCCGGACTCGTACATCGCCGCGAAGGAGCTCGACACGGTGACCGTCGAGATCGCCGACGACACCGAGCACCTCGCCGCCGTCACGACCGTCCTCGACGTCGACCAGGATCGCGAGGGCCGCGCGCTCCTCGCCGAGATCGTCGAAGGCCTCGAGTCGGGCAGCCTCGCTCCCACCGCCGGCGCGATCGAGCCGCTCGCGGATAGGTTGCGCGCATGAGCGCTGCCACCCTTCACACCAATCACGGCGCGATCGAGATCGAGCTGTACCCCGACGACGCGCCGAAGACCGTCGACAACTTCACGAAGCTCGCAGGCGACGGTTTCTACGACGGCGTCATCTTCCACCGCATCATCCCCGACTTCATGATCCAGGGCGGCGACCCGACCGGCACCGGCCGCGGCGGGCCGGGCTACACGTTCGAGGACGAGTTCAACGACCACAAGGTCGAGCGCGGCGCGCTCGCGATGGCGAACGCCGGCCCGAACACGAACGGCAGCCAGTTCTTCATCGTCACCGCCGACGCGTGCCCCTGGCTCGACGGGAAGCACACCGTCTTCGGCCGCGTCACGAACGGGATGGACGTCGTCGACGCGATCGAGAAAGTCGACACCGACGCCGGCGACAAGCCGCGCCAGGATGTGGTCATCGAGCGCGTCGAACTGACCTGATCGAGGGAGGCGGCTCCGAAAAACGGGCGGTACCCTGGCGCGCCCATGCACCTGCTCGCTCTCGCCGCCACCTCGATCCTGCTCGGCCTGCACGGCGATCCGGCGCGTTTCGAGAACCAGACGGGCCAGCAGACGCAGATCCGCCACACGTTCGTCTCGTTCGCCCAGGTCGCGACGCTGCCGAAGATCGCCGCGAGCGCCGGGCCGGTGCCGATGCTGGCGCTGAACGCCGGCGCGTACGGCCGCGCGCAGTCGGCGAATCCGCGCGGGCTCGCGCTCGGTCAGAACGACGCGTTCCTGATCCGGCTGAACGGCGTGATCAACGACTTCGCCGGCGACCGCTTCTACGTGCGGCCGTTCCCGGAGATGAACGCGTACTGGGAGGCGAACTGCGCGTACAACCAGAACGGCTCGCGCCGCGGCGCCGCCTACACGACCGCCTGGAACAGGAAGGCGCTCGCGCGGATCGCGATCATCCTCCGCGGCGGCATCCAGGCCGACGTCGATGCGAAGCTCGCGAAGCTCGGGCTGCCCGGGATCCGGCAGGACCTCGCGATCACGACTCCGAAGCTGCGCATGGTCTGGAACCCGCAGGGCTTCGGCGCCCCGAACCTCCCCGGCAACTCCGCGCAGGCGTACTACCCGGGTGACGCGTACGTCGACGTGATCGGCGACGACCTGTACGACATCCGCGGACACGGCGCGACGTGGACTGCCGCCGAGAACCTGTACAAGGCGCACCCGGCGAAGGCGTTCGCGTTCCCCGAGTGGGGCCTCTGGGGGTTCGACGACCCGTCGTTCGTGCGCGCGATGGCGAAGTGGGTGCGCACGCACCGGCGCACCGAGTTCATCGCGTACTACGCCGGCCGGCCCGGGTCGGTCTTCGATCTCGAGTCGAAGCCCGCCTCGCGCGCGCTCTACCGGTCGTTGATCGCGCCGCTCGGCTGAGGCGTCAGTCCGGGTTCGGGAGCATGAAGTCGCGGACGGTCGCGACGAGCTCCTGGTACGAGGCGATGAAGCCGCGCAGCGTCCTGCGCGTCGCGCCGTAGTCGTCGAACTCGTCGATCGTCATCCCGTCGGGCTCGTACGCGCGCACGAAGTCCGGCACCTTGGCGGTCAGCTCCTCGAGCGCGTGTTCCGGCACCGGGTCGTCGAACCGCGGCTTCACCTCGATGTCCGACGCGTTGAACAGCCGCTGCCACTTGTAGGGGATCGTCAGCACGATGTCGCCGCCGATCAGCTCCGACCAGTGCAGATGGTTGCGGTACGCCGCGGCGAGCAGCCGCGTTCGGTACCCGCGTTCCTTGTAGATCGGGTACGCGCGCTTGACGCACGCGATGCCGGCCCAGTTGACGGCGCCCGGCGTCAGCAGCGTCCCCTCCTTCGCGGCGGCGATCTCGAGCCAGTCGTCGAGCCGGCCGACCATGATCGTGCAGACGGGGCCCATGTCGCCCGCGTCGCCGCGACGCTCGAGCCCGCGCTCGACGGCGGCGCCGACGGCGAGCGCCTGCGGGACGGTGAAGCAGACGGTCGCGTTGACGGTGACGCCGTGCGCGGTCAGCTCCTCGATCGCCGCGATCCCGGCGCGCGTCGCGGGGATCTTCACCTGCATGTTCGGCGCGAGTGACGCGAAGCGCAGGCCCTGCTCGACGAGCTTCGCGGTGTTCTTGTAGAGCTTCGGGCTCGTCTGGATCGAGAGGCGGCCCTTGCCGAGCAGGAGCTGCGACGCCTTCACCGCCATCTCCTCGATCAGCAGCCACGTGATGTCGTCCTCGGTCGCGGTCGGGTTGCCGGCGATCAGCTCGGCGATCCGGTCGCGCCACAGCGGCATCTCCTTCTGCAGCACCTCGCCGACGATCGTCGGGTTCGACGTCGCGCCGACGGCGCCGTGCTCGATCGCGTAGCTCAGCTCCTCGAGCGAGCAGGAGTCGTTCCAGTAGTCGGTCGCGGTTGTCGTCACCGTCTCGTGCAGCGGGCTCTTCACGTCGGCGCGGGTGGCCATCACAGCTCCTTTCGTGCAGGTGGCGCCGTCGTCGTGCGCACGACGAGGTGCGGGTCGAGGAGAACCTGGCGCGGCGGCGCGGCGCCGCCGGACTCGATGCGGTCGAGCAACAGCCGGATGCCGGTCTGCGCCAGCCGTTCGTGCGGCTGCGCGACGGTCGTCAGACCGATGCGAGTGAGCGCGCCGACCGCGATGCCGTCGAAGCCGACGACCGAGACGTCTTGCGGCACGCGGCGTCCCGCGCGCTCGAGCTCGTCGAGCAGCGAGATGGCGACGCTGTCGTTCGCCGCGGCGACGGCGGTGGCGTCGTCGACCGAGGTCTCGAGGCAGTCGTGCTGCACGCACGCCCGGCGGAAGCTGTCGTAGCGCGCTGCGTTCGTCCGCGCCTCGACGAGCTCGCTCGTCGCGTACGCGATGCGGCGGTGGCCGAGCTGCGCCAGGTGCTCGACCGCGAGCGCGAGGCCTCGCGACTCGTCGACGCCGACGCCGTCGACGCGCGGGTCGGTCGAGCTGACGACGGCGAGCGGGATCCCGTCGGCGATCAGATCCTCGAGGATCGAGCCGTTGCCGCTGAACTGCAGCAGCACGATCCCTGCGACACGCTGCTCGAGCAGCGAGGCGATCCGCACGGCTTCGCGGTCGCGATGGCCGTCGGTGTTCGAGACGGCGGTCGTGTAGCCCGCGTCGTGCGCGTGCCGGTCGAGCAGCTTGACGAGGTCGCCGTAGAACGGGTTCGCGAGGTCGCCGACGACGACGCCGATCGTGCTCGTCCGCTGAAGGACGAGCTGGCGCGCGGCAGCGTTCGGGCGATACCCGAGCGCGGCGATCGCGTCGAGCACGCGCCGCTGCGAGTCGGGCGAGACGCCGACAGCGCCGCGGATGACGTTCGAGACGGTCGACTTCGAGACGCCGCTCCGTGCGGCGACATCGAGGATGGTCGGCCGGGAGCTCACGCGACGACCGCCAGGTTGCGCTCCTCGACGGCGCGCACCGCCTCGAGATCGTCGACGCGGACGGCGACGCGGTCCTGCTCGAGCACCGTCCAGCCGTCGTAGCCGTTCAGCCCCGCGAGGACTGCGTCGAAGTCGACTGCGCCTTCGCCGAACGGGCAGAAGACGCCGCTCGCGGGGTCGACATCCTTGAGGTGCACGTGCTCGACACGGTCGCGGCACATGCGCAGCACCGCCACCGGGTCGCCGCCGCCGGCCAGCGCGTGGCCGCTGTCGTAACAGATGCCGACGTCGGTCTGCTCGAGCAGCGCCTCGATCTCCTGCGGCGACTCGACGTACGTCGCCGCGTGGTGGTGGAAGACGACCGGAACGTCGCGCCCGCGGCAGCGCTCGGCCGCGTCGTTCACGCGCTGGAAGAACGCCGGCGTCGGCGGCTCGTGAGGCCCGACCAGCTCTGCGCCGGCGAGCACGACCGGGCCGCGGGCGCCGGTGGCGCGCAGCACGTCGATCACCGGGTCGAGCCACTCCTCCACGTCGCTGCGGTAGCCCTCGGCATCCTCGAAGCGCAGCGGCGCGAAGCCGCCGACGAGCGTCATGCCGTGGCGCTCGAGCAGCTCGGGCGAGAAGTAGCCGGGCGGGCCGAGCTCGGTCGCGGTGTAGCCGAGGCCGCGCATCGTCTCGAGCAGCAGCTCGGGCGGAATCAGGTCGTCCCGGCCGACGGTCTTCTCCCAGACCCCCCACGTCACCGGTGCGGTAGCGAGCCTCACAGGAACCGCCGCGCCGCCGTCTTCGCGTGCTCGTAGGCCTCGCGTGCCGCGCGCACCGACGCCGCCTCCGAGACCTCGGCGACCGGCACGTCCCACCAGCTCTCGTAGCCCGGGACGCCGGCCATGCGGTCGGTCGTGACCGCGACGACGACGGTGCCGGTCTCCTGCTTCGCCGCCTCGAGCGCGTCGCGCAGGTCACCGATCGTGTCGGCGTGCAGCACGCGTGCGCCGAGCGACGCCGCGTTCGCGGCGAGGTCGACGTCGACTGTCAGCTCAGTGCCGAAGCCCTCGGTGCCGAGCGACCGCGAAAGCGCACCGATCGACGCATAGCCGCGGTTGTCGACGAGGACGATCGTCAGCTTCACGTTCTGCTCGATCGCGGTGACGAGCTCGCCGGGAAGCATCAGGTACGAGCCGTCGCCGACGAGGACGTACACCTCGCGGTCCGGCGCGGCGAGCTTGACGCCGAGCCCGCCCGCGATCTCGTAGCCCATGCACGAGTAGCCGTACTCGACGTGATAGCCCTTCGGGTCGCGCGTGCGCCAGAGCTTGTGCAGGTCGCCGGGCATCGATCCCGCAGCGCAGACGACGACGTCGGCCGCCGCCGACGCGGCGTTGACGGCGCCGATCACCGCACTCTGCGCGAGCGGCTCCTGATCGACCGCGTAGAGCCGGGTCACCTCGTCGTCCCACTCCCGCGCGAGGCGCGCGCACTCCTCGCGGTACGCGTCGTCGACGGTCTGACCGGCCAGCGCGTCCGTGAGACGCTCCAGCGTTGCGCGCGCGTCGCCGACGAGCGCGATGCCGCCGTGCTTCGCCGCGTCGAAGTCGGCGACGTTGACGTTGACGAAGGCGACGCCGGGCGCACGGAAGGCGGTCTTCGACGCGGTCGTGAAGTCGCTGTAGCGCGTGCCGATGCCGAGCACGAGATCCGCGGCCGCCGCGATCCGGTTCGCGGCGAACGTGCCGGTCGCGCCGATCGCGCCGAGGTTCGACGGGTGGTCGTATGCCAGTGATCCCTTCCCGGCCTGCGTCTCGCCGACAGGGATGCCGGTCTGCTCGCAGAATGCGCGCAGTGCGGCGGTCGCCTCGGAGTAGACGACGCCGCCGCCGGAGACGATCAGCGGCCGTCGCGCGTTACGGATCGCGGCCACGGCGGCAGCGAGCGCGGAGTCGTCCGGCAGCGCGCGCGGCACGTGCCAGACGCGTTCCTCGAGGAACTCGGCCGGAACGTCGAACGCCTCCGCCTGCACGTCCTGCGGGAAGGCGAGCGTCACCGCGCCGGTGTCGGCCGGACTCGTCAGCACGCGCATCGCCGCGAGCGCCGCCGGGATCACCTGCTCCGGCCGCTCGATCCGGTCGAAGTAGCGCGAGACGGGAATGAAGCAGTCGTTGACGGAGACGTCGCCGCGGGCGGGCACCTCGAGCTGCTGCAGCACGGGGTCGGGCAGCCGTGAGGCAAAGACGTCACCCGGCACGAGCAGCACGGGCAGCCGGTTCACCGTCGCCAGCGCGGCGCCGGTCACCATGTTCGTGGCGCCGGGGCCGATCGAGCTCGTGCAGACGAAGGCGCCGAGCCGGTTGAGCTGGCGGGCGTAGCCGACGGCGGCGTGCACCATCCCCTGCTCGTTCCGCGCCGGGTAGTACCGGAGCAGATCGGGCCGCTCGTAGAGCGCCTGGCCGATGCCTGCGACGTTGCCGTGGCCGAAGATCCCGAAGCAGCCGCCGAAGAAGGGGCGCCGCTCGCCGTCGCGCTCGACGACCTGGGCCGCGAGAAAGCGGACGAGTGCCTGCGCGGCCGTCAGCCGCGCCGATCCGGAACGTTCCAAAGCAGCTGCGAGTCTATCTTTGTCCGGTGGAACCTTCCATCCGCATCCGCAGCAACGCGCCCGACGACGCCGGCACGCTCGTGCGCGTCCAGCTGGAGTACGTCGGCTTCGAGGCGGTGCGGGTCGCCGGCCGGATCGAGCGGCGGGAGGAGGAGCGGGAGACGTGCGTCGTGCTGCTGTCCGGGCGCGCGTCGCTGCTCGGGCTCGGCGAGGCGGTGCGGGAATCGCCGTTCGACGGGCCGCCGACGGCGCTCTACGTGCCGCCGCGCGTCACGTGGTGGGCCGAGGGCGAGGCGGAGCTCGGCATCTGCACGGCGCCGGCGGCCGGGACATTCGCGGAGCCGCGGCTGCTCGACTCGCCCGAGCTCGTCACCCGCGGCGCCGGGAGCGAGGAGCGGTTCATCGCGAACATCCTGATGGAGAGCGAGCCGGCCGAGTCGCTGCTCGTGACGGAGGTGGTGACGCCGGCGGGCCACTGGTCGAGCTATCCGCCGCACAAGCACGACACGGATGCGATGCCGGACGAGGCGCTGCTCGAGGAGACGTACTACCACCGGCTGCGCGGCGGCGAAGGCTTTGCGTTCCAGCGGGTGTACACCGACGACGGCTCGCTCGACGAGGGGATCGCGGTGAGCGACGGGGACGTCGTCCTCGTCCCGCGCGGCTACCACCCGGTCGCCGGCGACGCGCGCACCGATCTCTACTACCTGAACGTCATGGCCGGCCCGGTACGCGCGTGGCGCGTCACGGTCGCGCCCGGCTACTGAGTCAGTGGCAGCCGCAGCTGCGGCGGATGACGAGCTCGACCGGCAGCCGGACTTCGGCGGGTTGGGGCATGGCCGTCGCCTGCAGCGCATGCAGGAGCAGGGTCGCGGCGAGCCGGCCCATCTCCTCCTCGTTCGGCACGAGGGCCGTCAACGGCGGGTCGAGCAGGTCGCCGAACGGCGGATCGTCGAAGCAGACGAGGGCGACGTCGTCCGGCACGCGCCGGCCCGCCGTGCGGCACGCGCTGAGCGCGCCGAGCGCGAACGACTCGCCGGACGTGACGACGGCCGTCGGCGGCTCGTCGATGCCGAGCAGCCGCTCCATCGCCGCCGCGCCGCTGTGCGCCGACCACGTCTTCTCGCCGAACTGCACGTAGCCCTCGACCTCCTCGAGGCCCAGCTCGCGCACCGCGGCGCGGTAGCCGTCGAGCCGCTCGATGCCCGACGTCAGCAGCGGCGGCCCGCCGATGTAGCCGACACGCCGGTGTCCGTGTCCGTGCAGGTGCTCGACGAGGAGTCGCACGCCGCCGGCGTTCGCGCGCGTGACGTTGCCGACGCCGCGGTTGAGGACGACGTTGTCGAAGTAGACCGTCGGCAGCTCCGGCTCGGCGAGCGACCCGCCGGACGTCGCGACGAGCACCCCCTTGACGCGGTGCTCGAGCAGCGTCTGCAGCGCCGCGGTCTCGCGCTCGGCCTCGCGCTCGGTGTTCATCACGAGGACGCCGATCCCGGATTGCTCGAGCACCTCCTGGGCACCCTTGACGACGCGGCTGAAGAACGGCGCGCCGATGTCCGGAACGACGATGCCGACGAGGTTCGCCGTCCGCGTCCGCAGCGATTGCGCGATCCGGTTAGGGCGGTAGCCGAGGCCACGCGCGGCCTCGCGCACGCGCAGCCGCGTCGACTCGCTGATCCGCGGGCTCTCGTGCAGCGCGCGCGATGCGGTGGATGTCGCGACGTCCGCCGCGCGGGCGACATCCGCGAGTGTCGGCTGCCGGTCAGCTTCCATCTCTCGCCTCGCGCACGAGCGTCACCAGCTCGTCGACGATCCCCGGCGCCGCGCAGATCACCGACTTGCCCTCGAAGACGACGGCGGCACCCGACTCGCGCGCGATCAACGAGCCGGCGTGGCAGTCGACCGGCCCGAACTCGCCGATCAGCGTCGCGAGCGCGCGGCCGGCGCCGACGCTCGCGAGCGACAGCGCGTTCGAGCCGAGGATCCGCGTGACGCAGCCCGCCTGCGCGAGCGACCGCATCAGCTGCGGCATGCCGTTCCAGAGCGACTGCCTCGTCAGCTCGGTGAGGAAGATGCCGCCCATCAGCGTCGCGGTCTCGAGGCACCGCGTGTCTTCGCCGTCGCGCCGCGCGCCGCGGCCGCGCACCGCGGACAGCACCTCGCGGCGGTACGGGTCGGCCACGGCGCCGACGGCCGCGCCCTCGTCGTCGAGGACCGCGCAACTGAACGAGGAGAGCGGCAGCCCGTGCACGTAGTTCGTCGTGCCGTCGACGGGATCGATGTACCACGTCGCGCGCGCGCCGTCGACGTCGGTGCTCCCGTACTCCTCGCCGACGATCCGGTCGTTCGGGAAGCGCTCGGCAACCACCTCGCGCACGTGCCGCTCGACCGCGAGATCGGTCTCGGTCACCCAGTCTGCATCGCTTGTCTTCGTCGCAATCTGGTCGCGACCGGGACGGGTCGGGATGCGGTCGATCGCCCAGCGGGCGAGCTCGCCGACGAGCGCCGCGCGCTCGTCCAGCTCTGCGTCGCTCAGCACACGCGCTCCAGGAGCTCGACGAGGTCGGCGATGCGGTTCGTGATCACCGCGTCGACGCCGAGATCGAGGAAGAGCTGCATGTCGGCGCGCTGGTCGATCGTCCACACCGAGACGAGCGTCCCGCGCGCGTGCATGCGCTCGATCTCCTGCGGCAGCCGGCCGAGGATGTTGCCGCTCGGATTCCAGTACTCGGCGCCGAGCTCGTCGAGCAGCGCATCGGGGCACGGTGCATCGCTCGTCCAGGTGCAGGCGATGCGCGCCTCCGGCGCGCGCGTCCGGATCGCGCGATGGCCGTCGTAGCAGTCGCCGGAGAACAGACAGCGGTCGAGCGCACCCGCCGCGAGCACGGCGTCGAGCGCGGGCTCGGCGACGGCGCGCTCCTCGTAGTCGACCATCACCTGCACGTGCTGCGGGATTGCGACGAGCGCCTCCCCGAGGTCGGGGATCCCGAGCGCGCGCACGCCGTCCGCGGTCAGGTCGGCGACGCGCCGCGCAACCCCCCAGATCCGCTCGAGCGTCGGATCGTGCACGACGACCGCCGCACCGTCCGACGTGCAGCGGACGTCGAGCTCGATCATGTCGGCGCCCGCGGCAACCGCCGCGTCGAACGCTGCGTGCGTGTTCTCCCGCTCCGCGACCGGGTCGCCCCGATGGGCGATCGCGAGCACGCTCAAAGTTCCCGCTCCCGACGCCGGCGAAGCCGGCGTCTCCGCTCCTGGGTGAGCTCCGTCGAGCCTACGCTCACGAGACGGCGACCGGCGACTCCGTCCGCTGCAGCGCGCCGTCGCGATACACCACCGCGCGCGTGAAGCGCACGCGTGGCCGCTCGACGGCCGAGAGCTCCGGCCCGACGAATGCCCGGGCCTCCTCGCCGCCCAGCTGCAGCACGAGCTCCTTGTAGTGGCCGCGCGGGATCTCGCGGAGCACCGTCGCCTCCGCGCCGTCGCCGTTCGCGGTGACCTCGACGTCCTCCGGGCGCACGCCGATCTCCAGCTCGCCCGTGCCGTTGCGCGAGACGCCCTCGCACGGGATGCGCGTGCCGTCGCCGAGCTCGATCGCGCCGTCGTGCACCGATGCCCGGTAGAAGTTCATCGCGCCGACGAAGCTCGCGACGAAGTGCGTCGCCGGCTCGCGGTACAGCGTGCGCGGGTCGGCGTACTGCTCGACCTTGCCGCCCGACATGACCGCGATGCGGTCGGAGATCGACAGCGCCTCGTCCTGGTCGTGCGTGACGAAGACCGTCGTGATGCCGATGCGCTGCTGGATCTCGCGGATGTCCTCACGGACGCGCACGCGCAGCTTCGCGTCGAGGTTCGAGAGCGGCTCGTCGAGCAGCAGCACCTTCGGCTCGAGGACGAGCGCGCGCGCGAGCGCGACACGCTGCTGCTCGCCGCCGGAGATCCGCGCCGGATAGCTCTGGATGTGGTGCGTCAGCCCGACGAGCTCGAGCACATTCTCGACCCGTGAGCGGATCTCCTTCTTCGGCAGCTTGCGCAGCCGCAGGCCGAACGAGACGTTCTTGAACACCGTCATGTGCGGCCAGAGCGCGTAGTTCTGGAACACCATCGCCGTGGGGCGCCGCTCCGGCGCGAGCCGGCTGACGTCGCTGCCGTCGATCAGGATCCGTCCGGCATCCGGCTGCAGGAAGCCGCCGATCATGCGGAGCGTGGTCGTCTTGCCGCACCCGGACGGGCCGAGCAGGCAGGTCAGCTCGCCGGCGTGCACCTCGAGCTGCATGTCGGAGACGATCGTGCGGCCGCCGAGATCCTTCGACACGCGGTCGATCAGCAGCCCTGCAGGAACGGTTTCGGTCATCTGATCTGGAACCCCTCTGCGAGCTTGCCGCCCATCACGTGCTTGCGGGCGAACGACATCAGGACGATGGACGGGATTGCGAGCAGGATCGAGAACACCGCTGCGGCCTGCTCGGGATAGTTGAGGACGAGCGTGTACATCTCGGTCGGCATCGTGATGTAGTTCGGGATGCCGACGAGGAACGTGCCCTGCGCCTCGTCGAACGCCGCGAGGAACGACAGGATCATCGCGACGAGGATGCCCGGCGCGGCGAGCGGGAACGTGACGCGGAAGAAGACGCGCAGCGGCCCCGCGCCGACGTCGCGCGCCGCTTCCTCGAGGCTGCGCGGGATCGCCGAGAACGCGGCGGTCGGGATCCACGTCATGAAGACGATCGTCCCGATCAGCTGCACGATCACGACACCCATGAACGTGCCCATCAAGTTGAGCGAGTAGAAGACGCCGGCCATCGAGATGTAGAGGCCGATCTTCGGGAACGCGTTCGTCGCGAAGAGCGAGACGAGCAGGAAGCGCCGCCCCGGGAAGTTGAAGCGCGAGAACGCGTACGCCGCCGGCAGACAGATCGCCGCCGACGCGAACGTCACGACGGGCGCGAACTCGAAGCTCAGCCGCATCGAATGGCCGAGGGTCTTGTCGTCGAAGACCGACCGCCACCACTTCAGCGTCCAGTCGCTCGGCAGCAGCTGCGGGTACTGCCACAGCCCGGAAAACGCGCGCAGCATCAGCCAGACGAGCGGCCCGACCATGAACACGAGGAGCGCGATGACGAGCACGGTGCCGAGCGCGCGGAGGCCGACCGTCCGGATGTCGGGCCGGCGGCGGCGGTTCGCCCGCGCGACCGGCAGCTCCGCCTGCTCGAGCCCGCCGAGCGCGACGCCCTGGCTCTCGACCGCGCTCATGCCCGCTCCCAGCGCCGGCGAAGCCGGCGCTTCCGCTCTTTGATGAGCTCCGTCAGGCCTACGCTCATGTCGTCGAGCTCGCGCGCTTCGCCGCGCGGACGTTCGCCCAGACGTAGATCGTGCCGATGCCGGCGGCGAGGACGAAGACGATCATCGCCATCACCTCCGCCTGCTGCGGCTGGTTGAACGAGCCGAAGAACTGCTGCATCGAGACGCCCATCAGATTCGGCGCCGACGGCCCGGTCAGGTACGGGACGGTGAAGCTGCCGAGCACGTAGATGCCGGTGAACGTCGCGACGATCACCGTCGGGATGACGTTCATCGGCAGGAGCACCGAGCGGATCGTGCGCGGCAGCGTCGCGCCGGAGTCGCGCGCCGCCTCGATCAGCGCGTTCGGGACCGAGTTGAGGCCGGAGCTCATCATCAGCACGCCGAATGGCACGTTCACCCAGATCTCGCCGATCACCACGGCGGTCAGCGTGTAGCCGAGCGTCGGAAAGCTGTGCCAGCCGACGTGGTACGCCAGCGTCCTCATGAAGCCGGTCGCCGCGTAGAAGGTGAGGATCGCGTACGACGCGATCACGACGGGGATGAACAGCGGGACGACGGAGAGCGCGGAGACGACGCGCGCGATCCACGTGTCCGAAAGCCTGAGATAGAGCGCGATCGCCCAGCTGAGCAGGACGACGCAGGCGACGGTGACGAGCGTCACCCAGACGGTCGCCCAGAGGTCGCCGCGCACGTGCGGATTGCCGAGCACCTCGCGGTACGCGCCCGTCGTGACGCCGTGGTGCGCGACGTGCTGCCGCTGCGCGAGGAGGGCGACGGTCGAGTTCGGGCCGCCGACCTTGCCGAGTGTGTAGGCGATCGCCGCCCCCACCGGGAACCCGATGAAGACGGCGACCACCGCCACCGGCGGGAGCACCATGAGCAGGCCCTGAAGCCGCTCACGGAGCACCCGCCGCCGAGCTGCAGCGCGAAAGTCGGTTACGGAACCGACTGCTGCCACGCTGCCTTGAAGTCGTTGCCCATCTTGGTCTGATACGTCGGGCGAAGCGTGTTCGCCGAGACGTCCTGGAACTTCTGCTTGATCGAGTCCCCCATGTACTTGATGTCGATCGCCGGGAAGCCCGACATGACGTCGACGATCATCTGCTGTGCGGCGGGCGACAGGATGTAGTTGACGAACCTGTAGAGCGCCTTCTTGTGCTTCGCCGTCTTCGGGACCGCGAGATACGCGGCGCCGCCGGTGAACGACGGGCTCGAGATCTGCGTCAGCTTGATGTTCGGGCCGAGCTGACCGGTCTTCAGCGCGGTCAGCGCCTGGTCCGACCAGACCGGTGCGACCCAGATCTGCCCCTGCCCGAGCAGCTGCAGCACCGCTGCGTTGCCGTTCGGGTAGACGCCGTTGCCGTACATGTACTTGTTGAGGCTGTGGAGCAGCGCGAGGCCGTCCTTCCAGTTGGACTCGAGCGACGTGTCGTAGCCCTGGTCCATCTGCTTGAGGATGCTCGGGCTGAGCAGGCTGTCCACGACGGTCTCGGCGAACGAGTAGCCGGAGCCGCCCGTGTTCGGCGAGTTGTAGGTGAATTTGCCGGGGTTCGAGCGGATCCAGTCGAGCAGCCCCGACAGCGTCTTCGGCGCCGTCTTCACCTTGTCGCTGTTGTACGCGAGGACGACCGACGAGCCGCGATACGGGATCGCCGCGCCCTTCACCGGCACCAGCAGGTCGGGGTTGACGCGCTTGATGTTCGGCGCCGTCGCCTTGTTGACCGGCTGGTTCAGGCCCGCCGCGGCGAGCGTCGTGACGAGGCCGCCGTCGACGAGGTCGATGCCCGGCCAGTGCCGGCCCTTCACCGCCGCGCCGATGCGCGCCAGCGTCGTGCCGTCGTCCGTCCCGTGCTCCGAGAAGATGAACTTGACGTAGATGCCTTTGTTCGCCTTCTCGAAGTGGGGGATGATGTTGTTCTGCCACAGGTTCTGCACGTTCACGTCACCGCTCGCGTACACGACGATCGTGGTCCCGGCCTGCGCCTTCTTCGCGTGACCGCCGGCGTCGACTGCTGAGAACGCCGCCGGCACGAAGACGAGGACGGCAACGGCGACAGCAAGAAGCCTTGCCTTCACCGAGCACCTCCCTTTCCGTAACGACCCTTCCTGGTTTGTCCGAATCTGTTGCTGACCCTCACGTGCCGCCTCCCGCGGCCTCGCCGCCTACGATGATCCCTTCGCGCGCCGCAAGCAAGGCCGCGGCGCCCTGACAGGCGACGACGTCGGCGCGTCCCTCGGCGAGCGACGCACGCGGCGGCGCGCCGCCGTTCAGGTACGACGCGAAGGCGAGCCACTGCCGCTCGAAGGCCTCCGCCGTCGACCGCGTCTCGCTGATCCGCTCGCCGTTGCCGTCGCGGTCGACGACGGTGAGGACGGTCGGCGCGTGCAGGAGATAGGGCGCCGGGAACGTCAGCGCGACGGTGCCGTCGGCATCGTGCACCCGCACCTCTTCGCGGTAGGCCGGATAGCCGTCGAGGTAGTGCCAGCGGATCGCGACGCGCGCGCCGTCCGGCAGCCGGCCGTTGAGCGCGACCGACGTCTCCCACGCGTCCGCCCATTCGAACGCGAGCGGGCCGCCCGCGAGATGGCGGATGACCGCGAGGTCGTGGACGATGCTGCCGAGCACGACGTCGCCGTACAGGCGGGCGAGCTCGTCGGGCACGTCGCCGAGCGCGCGGCGGAGGATCGCCGCGTCGGCGGAGGTCAGCTGCTCGAGCATCGCGGCGTCGACGTCGGTGGCGCGCGGCGGCAGTGCGGCGTGGGCGAGCTGCGGCGCGTCCGGCGGATGGAGGACGGTCACCTCGATCGACCGCGGCGAGGGCCGGTCCGCGAGCAGCTCGCGCGCCCGCTCGACCGCCGGGTCGTACAGCTTCATGTACCCGAGCAGCAGCCGCGGCTCGAGATCGGCGAGCGCGTCGATCTCGGCGACCGTGTACGCGAGCGGCTTCTCGCAGAAGACGGCGAGGCCGGCCCGCGCGGCGGCCGCCGCGAGCTCGCCGTGCGAGCCGGAGCTGAAGATCGCGACGGCGTCGAGCCGGTCGCTTTCCAGGAGTTTCGTCGCAGAGTCAAAGCGCTGCGTGCGGTCGATGCCGAGCCGGTCGGCGATCCGCGCGCAGGTCGAGCTCGAGAGGTCGCAGAGCGCCGTCGGCGCGAAGAGGTCAGGGTGCTTGAGGAGCAGCGGCAGGTGGACGGCCTGCGCGACGGCGCCGAGGCCGATCACGCCGAGCCGAAGCGGGCCGGTCGCTCCCGCCTTCGCCTCCTCGACCGCCGCTGCCGCGCTCGTCCCCCGCACGCCCGTGCGAACGTTTGCACTGGCAGATCAGGAAGTCAAGCGGCCGTTCGTGGCGTCTGTAGCGCAATCGTTCGCACAGCGGAAGCCGACGTTGCCGGCCGAGGAAGCGGGCGTGTTGCCCGTCCGCGCGGCGACGCGGTAGCGGCGGCAATACGAGTCGTGGCAGAGATACGAGCCGCCGCGCATCACCCGCTCTTCGCCCGCCGGCGCGCCGGGCGGGTCGTCGATGGGCGAGCTCGCGTAGTACGCCGGCGAGAACCAGTCGGCACACCATTCCCAGACGTTGCCGACGACGTTCCAGAGGCCGAGCCCGTTCGGCTCGTAGCTCGCGACGGGGACGGTGCCGACGGCGCCCGCCGGCCGGGACGGGAACTCGCCGCGCCAGATGTTGCAGGCGCGCAGCTCGTCGCCCCAGGGGTAGCGCCTGCCCTCGAGGCCGCCGCGTGCCGCGAGCTCCCATTCCGCCTCGGTCGGCAGCCGCTTGCCCGCCCAACGTGCGTAGCTCGCGGCGTCGTGCCAGGAGACGTGGACGACCGGGTGGTCGCCGCGCCCGTCGGCGATCGTCGAGCGGCCGCCCTCGGGCGAGCGCCACGTCGCGCCGCGGACGTTCGTCCACCACGGGGTCTCCGGGACGACGCCCGCGACGTCGGCGTCCGCGTCGACGAGGAGGTGGAAGACGGCGGAGCTGCCGTACCGCTCGGCGTCGGTGACGTGGCCGGTCGCCTCGACGAAGGCTGCGAACTCGGCGTTCGTGACGGCCGTCGCCTCGAGCCTGAACGGCGACAGGCGGACGCGGTGGACCGGCGTCTCGCCGTCCGCCGGGTCGCCCTCGCCGAACGCGTCGCCCATCGCGAACTCCCACTGCGGCTCGCCGCGCCGCGCGCGGGGCGCCTCCGCGGCGAGCGTCCCGGTGCGCTTCGGTGCGCAGCAGCTCACATCCACGCGTCCTCTTCGCTCTGGCCGCGCCGCTCGTACAGCTCGACGATCAGCTGCCAGGGGATGACGCCGGCGCGCGCGGCCCACGCGTCGTAGAGCGCCGCGAGCTCCGCAACGAGCTGCGGGTGCTCGGCGGCGACGTCGTGCAGCTCGGTGCGGTCGAGCGACATCGAGTAGAGCTCCCACGCGCCGGCGAAGCCGCGCACGAGCTTCCAGTCGCCGAGCCGGACGGCGGCGTTGCCGGTGTGCTCCCAGAACAGCGGCCGCTCCTCCTGCGACTCGCCGCGCAGCGCGGGCAGCATGCTCCGGCCCTCGAGCTCCGGCGGCATCGGCACGCCGGTCGCGTCGAGGATCGTCGGCAGCACGTCCGTCAGCTGGAACAGCGTGTGCGCAACGGCGCCGCCGCGCAGGCCGCCGTCCGGCCAGTGGACGACGAGCGGCGTCGCGATGCCGCCCTCGTGCACCCAGCGCTTGTAGAGCCGGAACGGCGCGTTCGAGAGGTTCGCCCAGCCGACGCCGTAGCTCGCGTACGTGTCGGGCGGCCCCGGCCGCACCGCCGGCGTGTTCCCGACGCGCACACCGGGCGGCACGATGTCGGTCCGCTCCGCGAAGCGCTCGTTCTTCGGCAGCTCCTCGTCGGACGCGCCGTTGTCCGAGAGGAAGAGGAGCAGCGTGTCGTCGAGCACGCCGCGCGAGCGCAGCGCCGCGACGAGGCGGGCGATCCCCTGGTCCATGCGGTCGATCTGCGCCGCATAGGCGCGCATGCGGTCGAGCTGCCACTCGTCGTGGCGCCACGGCTCGACGCGCGCGTCGCGCGGGCTGAGCTGCGCGCGCTCGTCGAGCAAGCCGCGGTCTGCGAGGTTGCGGAGGCGCCGCGTACGGAGCGTGTCCCAGCCCTCGTCGAACACGCCGTCGTACTTGCGGATGTCGTCCTCGCGCGCGTGCAGCGGCCAGTGCGGCGCGGTGTAGGCGACATAGAGGAAGAACGGCCCGCTCGTCCGTGCGACGAACGCGCACGCCTCGTCGGTGATCGCGTCGGTGTAGTAGAAGCCGGGCTCGCGCGCCTCGTGCTCGACGTTCTGCTCGGCGCGCGTGAGCGTCGCGGGCTCGAAATAGCTGCCGGCGCCGACGAGCGTCCCGTAGAACTCGTCGAAGCCGCGCCGCGTCGGCCACGTGTCGTCGGGCGTGTGCGCGTCGCGCGCGAGATGCCACTTGCCGGTGAGCGCGGTCGTGTAGCCGTGGCGCTTGAGGATCTCGGCGACGGTCGTGCAGCGGTCGTTCAGGTGGCCCTGGTAGCCGTCGGGGCGGTCGTCGATTCCCTGCGCGAGCACGCCGACGCCCGTCTGGTGCGGGTGCAGCCCGGTCAGGAGCGAGGCGCGCGAGGGGCTGCAGCGGGCCGTATTGTAGAACTGCGACAGGCGGACGCCGTCGCGTGCAAGCCCGTCGACGGCGGGTGTGTCGAGCTCGCCGCCGTAGCAGCCGACGTCGGAGTAGCCGAGGTCGTCGCAGACGATCAGGACGACGTTCGTCATCCGACGAAGCCGCGGTTCCGAGCCTGCGCCGCGATCTGCGCTTCCGCCTCGTCGCCCGGCTGCGGCACCCAGTCCTGCTCGATCACGAGCCAGCCGTCGAAGCCTTCGAGCTCGTCGAGGAAGCCGCGCGCGTCGACGTCGCCGGTGCCGAGCTCGCAGAAGACGTTGCGCCGCCACGCGGCCGGCCAGTCGGGTGCTTCGCGGAGCTTGCCGAGCTCGACGTCCTTCACGTGCACATAGTCGATGCGGTCGCGCCAGGCGCGCAACGCGGCGGTCGGGTCCGTGCCCGCTGCGAGCAGGTGCCCGGTGTCGAGCAGCAGGGACGTGTCGACGTGCTCGAGCAGTCGCTCGATCTCGCGTTCGCTCTCGACGCGCGTTCCCATGTGGTGGTGGAACGTCGGCTCGTAGCCGCGGGCGCGGACGTGCTCGACGGCGCGGGCGACGTCGTCGAGGTCGAGCGGCTCCCATGCGTCGCCCTCGTCGGCGAGGATCGGCCGCGCGCTCGGCTCGATCTCGTCGAAGAGGTCGAGCGTCTCGTCGAGCGGCCCGAGCCCGGCGCCGAACGGGACCGGGATGTAGCCGCCCGAGAGGGTCAACCCGTGCGCGGCGATCGCGCCCGGCTGCGAGAAGAACCCGAGCGGCCCGAGCTCGACCCCGTCGTAGCCCGCGTCGGCGAGCTCCTGCAGGATGCGCTCCGGGCCCGGGACGCCCGGCACGCGCGAGGCCTCGAGCGACCACGCGCCGAAGCTGACGGGTGCGTTGCCGATGCGGAGCGCCAAGGCGGCGCGAGCCTACATTGCTACGTTCACCGCAGTGCAATCGTTCGCACAGCCGCCGGAGCCGTACGACGTCGTCGTCGTCGGCGGCGGGATCGTCGGCGCCGGGACGGCCGCGCTCGCGGCACAGCTCGGCCTCCGGGTCGCGCTCCTCGAACGGGACGACTTCGCGTCGGCGACGTCGAGCGCGTCGTCGAAGCTCGTCCACGGCGGCCTCCGCTACCTGCGGATGGGCGACGTCCGGCTGATCCGCGAGGCACTGCGCGAGGCGCAGCTCCTGCGCGACGTCGTCGCGCCCCACCTCGTGCGGGCGCAGCCCTTCCTCCTGCCGCTGTACCGCGGCGGCCCGTACGGGCGGCTGTCGATCCGCGCCGCGCTGACGACGTACGGCGCGCTCGCCGGCTCGCGCCGGCAGACGATCGTCGGCGCGGCGCGGGCGCTCGAGCTCGCGCCGCTCGTTCGCCGCGACGGCCTGCGCGCGGCGGGCGTCTACGCAGATGCGCAGACCAACGACGCGCGGCTGACGCTCGCGAACGTCCGCGCCGCCGCCGACGCGGGCGCCGACGTCGCGAACGGCGTCGAGGTGATCGGGATCGAGCGCGGCGCCGTGCACACGAGCACGGGCGTCGAGCTGCGCACACGGCACGTCGTCAACGCGACGGGCGCGTCCGTCGATACGGTGCGCCGGCTCGAGGATCCGCGCGCCGGCGCCTCCGTCGCGCTGAGCAAGGGCGCGCACCTCGTGCTCGACCTACCCGAGGGCTGGGGCGACGTTGCGCTGACGGTGCCGGTCGACCGGACGCGCGTCTCCTTCGCCATCCCGTGGGAGGGGACGCTGCTGCTCGGGACGACCGACACCCCTGCGGAGACGGCGGAGGTGACCGACGCCGACGAGGCGCAGATCCTCGACGAGGCGTCACGCGCGCTGCCGGCCGAGCTGCTGGCGCGCGACGCGATCCGTGCGCGGTTCGCCGGGTTGCGCGTGCTGCCGCTGACCTCGCAGTCGTCCGCCGAGGCGAGGCGCGAGGTGACGCTGACCCGCGGCCCGCTCGGAATGGTCTCGGTCGCCGGCGGCAAGCTGACGACGTACCGCGCGATCGCGCGGGCGGTGCTGCGCGAGCTCGGCTATCCGGTTCCGGCCGCGATTCTTCCGCTGCCGGGCGCCGCGGACCCGGCGCGCGTCGCGCGCGAGCTCGACGTCGAGCCCACGCTGGGGTTACACCTCGCGCGAACGTACGGATCGCTCGCGCACGAGGTGCTCGCAACGTCCCGCGACCTGACACCGCTCGCGCCCGGCGCTCCCGACGTCGCCGCGCAGGTCGTGTACGCGCGCGAGCGCGAATGGGCGCGCGCCGCCGACGACGTAGTGCGGCGGCGGACGACGCTCGCGTTGCGCGGCTGCGCGACTCCCGCTGTGCGCGCGCGCGTCGAGGAGCTGCTCAGCGGCCGAGCTGCGAGCGGAACAGCTCCGGATCTCGCTGCTCCTCGCGCAGGAAGCGCGTGAGGTAGAGCGCGAAGACGGCGAAGAACACGGCCGCCTGCTCGAGCGCCATCGTCACGCCGGCGAGCTGCTGATCCCCGAGCGGCCCCGGCCCCCACGGTCGCGGTGCATGCACGTAGAACGGATAGATCGCGCGCGGGATCAGCGCGAGCAGCAGGCCGAGCGGCGACGCGAGCACGAACGCGGCGAACAGGTAGAGCGCCTTGACGCCGGGCGACTGGCGGCCGCGGACGACCGGCCACCAGAGCGCCGTCCCTGCGATCAGGTACGTCAGGTGCTCGATGTGCAGAACGGTGTGCGGCCGGCGCAGCGCGGCGTCGTAAACGACGGGGATGTGCCAGACGAAGTACGTCCCGAGCCACACGGCGAGCGCCGGCAGCATCGGGATGCGGATTCTCGTGAGACGGTCGGGCGGGATCGCGAGCACGAGCAGCGCCGGCGCCCACTCGGCGAGGACGACGTTCTGGAGCAGGTGCGCCCAGAGGAACGTGTGCGTGGCGAGAGGCTGCAGCGTCGTGAAGAACGCGGCGAAGATCAGGGCGAGCGCTGCGGCGGCGGCGAGCGCGCGGTCGCGGCTCGGTCTGGCGGCGCCGTAGGCCAGCGCGAGCGCCGGCACGAGCGCGACGGCCTCCAGCGAGGGATGCACATGGCTACGCTAGCGCTGCGCAGCGCGGGTGTAGCTCAACGGCAGAGCCTCTGGCTTCCAACCAGATTACGGGGGTTCGACTCCCCCCACCCGCTTCCGTCCGACGGCGTCGATATGTTGTCTGTTATGAAAACAGACGAACAGCGGCGAGCACGTCAGCTACGGGCGATGGGCCGCTCGATCGGCGAGATAAGACGCGATTCACGAACGCGACGATTCGTACGCAGCAGGCTGCATGTTGTACTGGGCAGCGGGTGCGAAGTCACGTAACTCGTTGAAGCTGACGAACGCCGACGCCGAAGTGCTCGTCTTCTTCGCGCGGTTCCTTCGAACGCATTTCGACGTACCGGACGAGAAGATGCGCGTGAACTGCAACCTGTTCGCCGACCATCTCGAACGTCAGCGCACGATCGAGGACTACTGGCTGCACAGGCTAGAGCTCCCGCGTACCTGTTTGCGAAAGACGATCGTCAATACCTACTCGAAGTACAGCCAGAAGAAGCGGCAAAACCTGCTGCCGTACGGCACGACAGCACTCGTCGTGAACAGCACGCAAATCGTCCAGACGATCTACGGCTCGATCCAGGAGTACGGCGGCTTCGACCGCCCGGAGTGGCTCGACTAGCGAACGTCGAACGAGCGCAAGCCTTCCGGCCGCTCGTCGCGCACGTCGACGTCCGTCACCGTGGCGCCGCGCGGCCCGCGGTGGCACCACTCGACGAGCGCGTCGACGACGTCGCCGTCACCCTCGAACACGCCCTCGACCGTCCCGTCGCCGCGGTTCCGTACCCAGCCGGCGACGCCGCGGGCACGCGCGCGCTCCAGAAGCGAAAAGCGGAAGCCGACGCCCTGCACGCGGCCGTGCAAGACGACGTGGCGCCGGATCATCGGCCGAGCGTCTCGATCCGCTCGCGCGTCTCCGCGACGCCGACCGCCCACACCGCGAGCATGTCCGCGTCGGAGCGAGCGTACGCGCCGCCGTAGGAGCCGTCGCCGAGCGCGTCGCGCACCGCGGCCGGATCGTCCGGCAGCGGTCCGACCTCCGCCTTCGGTGACACCGGCAACTCGACGCCCGGCAGCCGTGTCCACGGGAAGTTCTCCAGCCACGACGCATGCGTCCCGGCCGGGTCGAGCGCCCGGGCCGCCTCCCAGACGCGCGGCGCACGCCACCAGTCGTGCCATTCGACGTCGACGTGCTCGGCGGCGAACGAGTTGCCGCCGTGGCCGTTGACGACGAGCAGACGGCCAAAGCCCTGCGCACGCAGCGACCCGATCAGCTCACGCAGGACCGTCACATAGGTCTGTCGCGTCAGCGACGGGCTGCCCGGATACGCGCCGAAGTACGGCGTGACGCCGTACGCGAGCGGCGGCAGGACCGGCACGCCGAGCGGCTCCGCCGCCTCGACCGCGACGCGCTCTGCGAGCACGACGTCGGTCGCGAGCGAGAGGTACGCGTGCTGCTCCGTCGACCCGAGCGGCAGCACGAGCCGGTCATCGCGCTCGAGGAAGGACTCGAGCTGCAGCCAGTTGAGATCCGCTACGCGCGTTCGCGCAGCGTACGGCTTCGTTGCGCCTCGGCGTTGATCTCCGCGCCGAGCAAGAGCGCCATGCCGGTGATCCAGAGCCAGGTCAACATCACGATCACGGCGGCGAGCGAGCCCCAGGTCTTGTTGTACGACGCGAAGGTGGCGGTGTAGACCGCGAACAGGCCGGACGCGGCGATCCAGAGCACGGCGGCGATCAACGAGCCGGGCGTCAGGAACTCCCACTTCGGCTCCGCATGGTCGACGTCCGGGCCGAGATAGAGGAGCACGGCGAACGCAGCGAGCAGGCCGAACAGCAAGATCGGCCACTGCAGCACCCACCAGAGGATCGTCACGACGATCCCGGCCGGCCCAACGTGCCGCGCGATCGCGGACTCGACGACCGGCCCGAACATCAGCAGCACGGCGACGAGCGCGAACGCAACTGCCATCACCGCGGCCATCTTCAATGCGACGACGCGCTTCTTCACGAACGAGCGGCCGTCCTTGCGCTCGTACGCGATGTTGAGCGCGGTCATGTATGAGTTCATCGCACCCGTGACAGCCCACACGGCGAGCACGAAGCCGATGATCGTCATCAGGATGCTGCCGCCCGGATGCGCGTCGGCGCGGAGCAGCGACGTCTTCAGGAGATCCGTCGCCTGGCCGGGGACGACGCCGTGCAAATGCTGGATGAGCGCAAGGATCGTCTGCGGCGACGCGATCAACGTGAAGAGGCCGACCGCGACGATGATCACCGAGGGGATCGCGAAGAACGAGCTGTACGCGAGCGCCGAGGCGAGCATCATGCAGTTGTCGTCCATGAACTCCTTGAACGCCCGCTTGACGATCGCCTTGTAGTCGGCCGTCGAGAGGTCGCGCAGGCGCGGCTTCTCGAGCGGCGGCTCGCGGCGCTCCGGCTGCGGCGTCGGCTGGTCGCCGGCGGCGTCCGGCGGTGCCTCGTCGGGCTCGGGCCGCGGCATCGACCGCTTAGTCGGAGCAATCAGACCACGGCGTGTCTCGTCTGTCCGCTTCAGGAGCGCCATCAGGGTCTGAACGGTCGAGACGCCGGTTCGGATGCGCTATGAACGCCCTGTGGAGTCCTACGAGATCGTGGTCGTCGGGGCCGGCTCGGCCGGGCTCGCGACCGCGGTGCTGCTCCAGCAGGAGGGGCTCCGCCCGCTCGTTCTCGAAGCCGGCCCGGAGCCGGGCGCCGCGTGGCGCGGCCGCTACGACCGGCTGCGCCTGCACACGCCGCGGCTCCTCTCCGGCCTGCCCGGGCTCCGTATCCCCCGCCGCTACGGCCGCTGGGTCGCGCGGGACGACCTGCTCGAGTACTTCCGGGACTACGCGGCCGTCCACGACGTCGACCTGCGCACGAGCTGCCGCGTCGAACGAATCGCCGAGCCGGCGTGGACGCTGGACACGAGCGACGGCCCGATCCACGCCGAGCACGTCGTCGTCGCGACCGGCTACAACGGCGCGCCCTACGTCCCCGACTGGCCTGGGCGCGCGTCGTTCACCGGCGACCTGATCCACTCGACGCAGTACCGCAACCCGCAGCCGTACGCGGGGAGGGACGTGCTGGTCGTCGGCACCGGCAACTCCGGCGCAGAGATCGCGCACGACGTCGCCGACGGCGGCGCTGCGCGGGCGCGGCTCAGCGTGCGCACGCCGCCGCAGATCGTGCGCCGGGCAACGCTGGGGATCCCGGCGCAGCTGCTCGGGATGGCGATCAGGAAGATGCCGCCGGGCTGGGTCGATCCGTTCACGATGTGGCAGCGCAAGGTCGCAATCCCCGATCTGAGCGCGCAAGGGCTGCCGCGGCCGCCGCACGGCGTGCGCACCGCGTTCCTCGCAACAGGCACGACGCCGATCCTCGACGTCGGCATCGTCGACGCGGTCCGCCGTGGCCGCGTCGAGGTGGTCGCGGCCGTCGAGGGCTTCGACGGCAACGCGGTGCTCCTCGCGGACGGGTCGCGGATCACGCCCGACGTCGTGATCGCCGCGACCGGCTTCCGCGCCGGACTCGACGAGCTCGTCTCCGGGCTCGACGTGCTCGGGCCGCGCGGGCTGCCGAAGCAGACGGACGGGGAGCCCGCGCTCCCCGGTCTCTGGTTCGTCGGCTTCACGCCGACGCTCGGCGGGCAGCTGCGCGAGGGCAGCATCGCCGCGCGCAAGGTGGCGGCGGCGCTAGCGGGCGAGCTCGCCGGCGGGGCGGAGCCGGTAGGTCGCGTCGACGACGATGCCGACCGCGTGTCCGGTCCGGATCTCGCGTAGCAGGGCGTCGCCGGCCTGCACGAGCTCGCCGTCGCGGCGCACGACCTGCGCGGCGATCAGATTCGCGGCGACGAGCCCCCGCTCGTCGGTCAGCGGCGCGAGGCTCCACACCGATGCCGCCTCGGCGACGTCCGCCGTCGTGACGCCGGGCTGGATACGTGCGGTCCGCTTGCGCGGGTCGATAACGATCCGCCTCAGCGCCGAGAGGTCGAGCGAGATCTCCTGCTCCTCGTCGCGGGCGTGGCGGACGGCGATCGCGACCTCCGGTCCGGTGAGTGGGCGCACGGCCTCGCGGCGGGCGGCGCGCATGCGCATGTCGAGCGCGAACTCGGCTTCGGTCGTGGTCATGGCAGTGGCTCCTTTACGCGTAGGCGGGGGTGCGCCGAACACTCTTCACGGCCCAACCACCGAGGGCGAGGACGAGGAGCGCGGCGACGGCGATCGAGATGAGCAGCAACCTCTTCATGGCTGCATCGTCCGTCGCGGCCGGCGTGGATCGCGTCGTGGCGACCCCCAAGACGCGACCCCAGTCTTAGAGATCGAGTCGGGGCGGACAGACTCGAACTGTCGGCCTTCCGGCCCCAAACCGGACGCTCTACCAGGCTGAGCTACGCCCCGAACGGCTCCAGGATACGCGTGGGGCCGCCCGAGGGCAGCCCCACGCTTGCAACCCCCGACGGGCTACTCGTACTGGAGGGCCGAGAGCACGTTCAGCTTCGCCGCCCGCCGTGCCGGAGCGATCGCCGCGAGCGTGCCCGCGGTCACGCCGACCAGCAGGAACCGCACCAGCTGCGTGGCCGACAGCTCGTACGAGACGCCGAACCGCTCGAGCGCGTGCGTCACCGCGTAGGCCAGCAGCAGCCCGACCGGCAGGCCGAGGCCGGCGCCGATCAGCCCGGTGACGATGCTCTCGTTGCGGACCATCCACCGCGTCTGGCGACGCGACATGCCGATCGCGCGGAGCATGCCGATCTCACGCGTGCGCTCCCACACCGAGAGCACGAGCGTGTTGACCATCCCGAACAGGCTGATCACGACCGACAGCGCGAGCAGGACGTACACGAGGTTGAGCAGCGAGCCCATGAACGCCGTCTGGTTCCTCACGAACTCGTCGTGCGTCTGCACCTTCGTGTCCGGGAACGCCGCGAGCGTTCGCTCGAGGCCGGCCTTCGTCGGGCTGCCCGACAGCAGCGTGAACTGATCCTGCGCGCGCGGGAACGCCGTGTCGAACGCGTCCTGGCTGACGATCACGCCGCCGAGCAGCTCCGCGATCCGCGGCCCTTCGTAGAAGCCGGCCACGTGCAGCGATACCGGCTTGCCGCTCGAGCCGATAAGGATGAACGGCTGCCCGACGGTCGTCAGGTGGTTCTTCTTCGCGAACGACTCCTTGACGACCGCACCGCGGCTCGAGAGCTCCGCGAGCGTCGCGTCCGAGCTGCCGCGCTTCCAGCCGAAGGCGTACAGGCCGCGGATCGCGTCCGGGTCGACGCCGTCGACGTTCACCTGCGTGTTGCCGATCAGCCCGCGGTCGCCGCGGATCGACGTCGCGCGCGCGACGCCCGGCGCTTTCGCCGCCGCGTCGCCGGCCGCGACCGGGAAGCCCGACCAGCCGTTCTTCGACGTGACGATCCACTGCGCCGGGAACTGCTTGTCGATCGCGTTGTCCATCGAGTCGTGGACGCCGCGGCCGAGCACGGCGACGAACGAGACGAGCGCGACGCCGATCATCAGCGCGGCGGCGGTGGCCGCCGTGCGCTGCGGGTTGCGGACGACGTTCTCCGACGCGATCCGCCCCGCGGCGCCGCCGAACCGCCGTGCCGGCCGGCCGAAGACCGCCGCGAGCAGGCGGACGAGCCGCGACGCGACCGCCGCCGTCCCCGAGATCAGCGCCAGCGCACCGACCGCGAGCGCGAGCAGCGACGAGCCCGAGCCGAGCCGCTCACCAGTCACCGCATAGCCGAGCAGCAACGCGGCCAGGGCGAGCATGACGACGCCGGCGATCGTCGCCTTCCGGCCGCGCACCTTCTGCGGCAGCCCGCCGCGCGCGGCCGCGATCGGCGGCACCCGCGTCGAGCGGAACGCCGGCACGAGACCCGCAACGACGGTGACGACGATCCCGAGCAGCAGCGACACGACGAACGTGCGCGGTGCGTACACGGGCGCCGCCTCGGGCAGCCCGAGGCCGAGCGCGCCGAACAGCGAGCTGAGACCCTTCGCGAGCCCGAAGCCGGCGAACAGCCCGACGACCGACGCGATCGCGCCGAGGGCGAGCGACTCGAGAACGACCGAGCGCAGCACCTGGCGCCGCGTCGCGCCGAGCGTTCGCAGCGTCGCCAACTCCCGCGTCCGCTGCGCAACGGTGATCGACAGCGTGTTGAAGATGACGAACGCACCGACGAACAGCGCGATCCCGCCGAAGCCGAGCAGGAAGCCGCGGATGAACGTCAGGAAGCCGGCGATCCCCTTCTTGTCGCTGTTCGCCTGCTCGTCCGCCGTGTGTACCTGCGCGGTGCCGGGGATCAGACGCTGCAGCCGGCCCGCGAGCTCGTCCTGCGACAGGTCGCCCTTCGCGGCGACCGAGATCGCCGTGAAGCCGTCGATGTGCAGAAGCTTGCGCGCCTCCGGGATCGTGAACACGGCGAACGTCGCGCCGCCGAGCGACTCGACGTCGCCGTACTTCGCGATGCCGACGATCCGGAACCGCTGCACGGGCCCGACCGCGGCGACGCCGATCGTGTCGCCGACGGCGAAGTGCTCGTTCTTCGCGGTGTCCGGGTCGATCACCACCTCGCCGGGCCCCGCGGCCCAGCGGCCGGACTCGAGATGCAGCGCGTTGAAGCGCGGCTGCGACGTGTCGACGCCGAAGCCGAACGTGGGCGCGCCGTTGTGGTCGATCGCCTTGCCGTCCTTGCCGATCAGCTTCGCCCGCGTCGAGTCGCCGTTGAGATCGGCGATCGAGCCGGCGGCCGCTTCGACGTACGGCCGGCGGCGGATCGTGTCGAGGAGCGACGGCGACACGGTCGCGTTGCCGCTCGACGAGTAGTCGACGAGCTTCTTCCCGCTGACGACGGCATCCGTGTGCGCGTACGACGACGAGAAGATCGAGGTGAACGCCTTCGAGATCGTGTCGGTGAGGACGAACGACCCGCTCACCATCGCGACGCCGAGGACGATCGCGAGCGCCGTCAGCGACGCCCGCATCTTGCGGCCGAGGAGGCCCTTGAGCGCGACCCGCGTCACCGGGAGCTCACCTCCTGCATCGCGGCGAGAACCTCCGCCGCGGTCGACTCCTCGAGGTCGCGGACGATGCGGCCGTCGGCGATGAAGAGGATCCGGTCGGCCATCGCGGCCGCGCCGGCGTCGTGCGTGACCATGACGATCGTCTGGCCCCATTCGTCGACTGCGCGCCGCAGCAGCGCCAGGACCTCCTTCGAGGACGACGAGTCGAGGTTGCCCGTCGGCTCGTCGGCGAACAGCACCTTCGGCCGCGTGATCAGCGCCCGGGCGACGGCGACGCGCTGCTGCTGGCCGCCGGAGAGCTCGGCCGGCCGGTGGCCGCGGCGGTCGGCGATGCCGACCGTCCGGAGCAGCTCGTCGAGCCACGCCTCGTCGACCTTCTCGCCGGCGATCGCGAGCGGCAGGGTGATGTTCTCCTCCGCCGTCAGCATCGGCAGGAGGTTGAAGAACTGGAAGACGAACCCGATCGTCTCGCGGCGGAGCATCGTCAGCTTCTTCTCGTTCAGCTTCGTGATGTCGATCCCGTCGACGACGACGGTGCCCTCGGTGGGCGTATCGAGCCCGGCGAGGAGGTGCATGAGCGTCGACTTGCCGGAGCCCGAAGGCCCCATGATCGCGGTCATCCGCCCGGCCTCGATGCCGAGCGAGACGCCGCGCAGCGCGTCGACCGCGGTGTCGCCCTCGCCGTAGCGGCGAACGAGGTTGCCGGCCATGACGACGGAGCCGTTCGGCCGGTCGTGGGCCGCGGCGAGGTCGGCGGGAAATGCGATTGCGGACATTGGACTGGGTGCCTTTCTGTCGGGGGTTGCACTCGCAGCCTCGTCCGCGGCGCCGCAGGCCGGCAATCGGGGATCACCCCAAACCGTCCCCCAATCTTTCTCCGTGGGTCTTCCGATCGATCCGGCCGCCCATTACCGTGGAGAGCGGCTTGGCAGCGAGGGCGAAGAACCTGCCGACCGGGACGGTCACCTTTCTGTTCTCGGATATCGAGGGCTCGACGCGTCTGCTCAAAAACCTCGGCCGCAAGCGCTACGGCGAGCTCCTGAAGCTGCACAACGACGTGCTGCGGCGGGCGTTCGCGGCCCACGACGGGGTGGAGATCGACCGTCAGGGCGATGCGTTCTTCTTCGTGTTTCGGAGCGCCGGCACGGCGGTCGCGGCCGCCGTCGGCGCGCAGCGGGCAATGGCGGAGGCGGCATGGCCGGACGACGGCCGCGTCCGCGTCCGGATCGGCCTGCACACGGGCGAGGCATCGGTGAGCAGCGACGGCTACGCCGGCTTCGCCGTCCACCAGGCTGCGCGGCTCGGCGACCTCGGCCACGGCGGCCAGATCCTCTGCTCGCGCACGACGGCGGCGCTCGTCGAGCACGAGCTTCCATCCGACCTGCGGGTCCGCGACCTCGGTGAGACGAAGCTGCCCGGGCTCGATCGGCCGGAGGCGGTCTTCCAGGTCTCTGCCGACGGCCTCGACGACCGGTTCCCGCCGATCGGCGCCCGCCGCCCTGCCGTCGTCCCGTCACGCCCAGACGGGCCGCGCCTGCTGGAGCGCGAGGCCGAGCTCGCGGCGTTGCACGCCTACGTCGACGCCGCAGGCGCCGGCGCCGGCCGCCTCGTCGCGATCGAAGGACGGGCCGGGATCGGCAAGTCGCGGCTGCTTGCGGAAGCGCGCGCGCTCGCGAACGACGGCGGCTTCTCGCTGCTGACGGCGCGCGGCGGCGAGCTCGAGGTGGACTTCGCCTACGGCGTCGTGCGCCAGCTGTTCGAGCCGATCCTCGCCGGCGCGTCGTCCGACGAGCGCGCCGAGCTCCTCGCCGGTCCCGCCGCGCTCGCGGCTCCGCTCTTCGACGCCGTCGAGGCGCCGGCAGACGAGGACGACGGCGACGTCTCGTTCGCGGTGCTGCACGGGCTGTACTGGCTCGCGGCGAATCTCGCCCTCCGCCGGCCGACGCTGATCGCGATCGACGACCTGCACTGGGCCGACGGGCCGTCCCTGCGGTGGCTCGCGCATCTGCAGCGCCGGCTGGATGGCCTGCCGCTGCTCGTCGTCGTCGGCACGCGACCGCCGGACCAGTCGCACGCCGAGGTGCGCGTGACCGAGATCCTCGGCGACCCCGCCGCCGCCGTCGTGCGCCCGACGGCGCTCGGCTGGAGCTCGGCCGCGGTGCTCGCGCGCGAGCAGTTCGCCTGTGACCCGGACGACGCGTTCGTCGACGCGGTCTGGTCGGCGACGGGCGGCAACCCGCTGTTCCTGCAAGCGCTGCTCGACACGCTCAAGCAGGAGTCGATCGCGCCGCGCGCCGAGAACGCCGAGACGGTGCTCGAGATCGGGCCGGCACCCGTCTCGCGCGCGCTGTCGCTGCGGCTGTCGCGGCTGCCGTCCGAGGCCGCCGTCCTCGCGCGGGCCGTCGCGATCCTCGGCGGGCGCGCGGAGCTTCGACACGCCGCAGCGCTCGCAAACCTCGATCACGAGCTCGCGAGCCACACGGCGACGATGCTCGCGCGCGCCGACGTGCTGCGCTACGAGATGCCGCTCGAGTTCACGCATCCCGTTGTGCGCAGGGTCGTGTACGACGACATGTCCCCCGGGGAGCGCGTCGCCGGTCACCGGCGCGCAGCGACCATCCTCTCCGAGACGCGCGCCGAGCCCGAGCAGGTCGCTGCGCACCTCGAGCAGGCGCTCCCGTCCGGGGACGCGTTCGTCGTCGCGACGCTGCAGAAGGCGGCGCAGCGCGCGCTGCAGCGCGGCTCGAGCGACGTTGCCGTCTCGCTCCTCCAGCGTGCGCTCGCCGAGCCGCCGTCGGCCGGGGACTACGGCGAGGTGATTCGCGCGCTCGGCCTCGCACAGCGGCTGCTCGACAACCCGGAGGCGATCCGGCTGCTCGAGGAGGCGTTCACGTTGATCGAGGAGCCGTCACGCCGGGCGCGCATCGGCATCGAGCTCGGGCGCTGCCTGCTCCGCGCGAACCGCCATGAGGACGCGATCGACGCATTCCGCCGCGCCCGCGAGGTGCTCGGCGGCGCGAATCCCGACCTCGACCAGTCGATCTGGTCCGAGGTGATCAGCGCCGCGCTGTGGCACCCGGAGCACATCGCGATCGCCGAGTCGGAGCTCGCACAGGTGGACGAGGCGTCGCTCGAGGACGGCGTCGGCGGCGACCTTCTGCTCGCGACGCTCGGGTACTGGAGCACCCGGCTCGGCGTCGAGCGCGAGCGTGCCCTCGAGCTCGTCCGGCGCGCCGTCGCTCCCCGCCGGATCGACACGCTCGGTGCGCGCTCACTCCATCTTGCGGCGTACACGCTGATACTCAGCGGCTTCCCCGACGAGGCGCTCGACGTCTACGACCGCGTGCTGCACGGCGCCTACGCGCGCGGCGACAACGTGCTGGCGTCGGCCGCGTCGCTCTTCCGCGCGTACACGCAGCTGCGCCGCGGCGACCTCGAAGCCGCCGACTCCGACCTCGTCCGCTTCTCGGAGCTGATGGCGTGGGAGACGGCGCAGCTCTACAGCCATGCGTTCCGCACCGAGCTCGCCGTCGAGCGCGGCGACCTCGACGCGGCGGAGTCGTGGGTGCGGACGAGCTCGCTCCCGGACGTGCTTCCCGCGAACGGGCACCTGACGTTCTTCCAGTTCGCGCGCGCGCGGCTGCGAATGGAGCAGCATCGGTTCGACGACGCCGTCCGCGAGCTCGAGCAGCTGCGCGACAACGTCGCGGCGCTCCGTATCGAGAACAGCGCGTTCTACGACTGGCGGGCGCACCTGGCGCTGGCCTACCACGCCGCCGGGCGACGCGACGAGGCTCTCCCGACGGCGCTCGACGCGCTCGACCGCGCCCGGATGTGGGGCGCGCCGCAGACGATCGGTGTCGCGCTCCGCTCGCTCGGCCTTGTCGAGGGCGGGACCTCCGGTGAGAAGCTGCTGCGCGAGGCAGTCGACGTGCTGTCGCGGTCGCAGCACCGGCTCGAGTACGCACGCGCGCTCGTCGAGCTCGGTGCAGCGCTTCGGCGCTCCAACAAGCGGGCCGACTCCCGCGAATATCTGCGGCAGGGGCTCGAGCTCGCGCACAAGCTCGGCGCGACGGCGCTCGAGGAGCGCGCACAGACCGAGCTCGCCGCGACGGGCGCGCGTCCGCGCCGCCTGATGCTCAGCGGCATCGATTCACTGACGCCGAGCGAACGGCGTGTCGCCGAGATGGCGGCCGGCAACATGACGAACAAGGACATCGCACAGGCGCTGTTCGTCACGCCGAAGACGGTCGAGGTACACCTCTCGAGCGTCTATCGCAAGCTCGAGATCACGTCGCGCGCGCAGCTGCCGGCGGCGCTCACCGCTTAGGTGCAGCACGCACGCCGGCCGTACGTCGGCTACGCCATGGTCCTCGCCGCGGCGACGCTGTTCGGGATCAACGGCGCCGTCGCGAAGGTTGCACTGTCATCCGGGCTCTCCTCGCTCCGGCTGACCGAGGCGCGCTCGGCGGGCGCGTGGCTCGGCCTCGTCCTGCTCGCGTTCGCGCGCGATCCGAAGTCGCTCCGCATCGCGCGCCGCGAGCTGCCGCGCCTCATCCTCTTCGGCTGCATCGGCGTGGCGTTCGTGCAGCTGACGTACTTCCTCGCGATCCACCGCCTGGCGATCGCGATCGCGCTGCTCATCCAGTACCTCGGGCCGCTCCTCGTCGCGATCTACGCGCGCACGTTCGGCCACGAGCACGTCCGGCGTCGGATCTGGGTCGCGCTCGGGCTCTCGCTCGCGGGGCTGACGCTGATGGTGCAGCTCTCGAGCGGTGTCTCGCTCGACGGGCTCGGTGTCGTCTACGCGTTCCTCGGCGCGATCGCGTACGCCGTCTACCTCCTGCTCGCCGAACGCGAGGTGGCGGCGCGCGACACGCTGTCGCTGATGGCGTGGGGCTTCTTCTTCTCGACGCTCTTCTGGTCGGTCGTGCTCCCGTGGTGGAGCTTCCCCGGACGGGCCGTGAGCAGGACCGTCTCCCTGCAAGGCTCGCTGAGCGGCGTGCACGTCCCGGTCTGGGCGCTCGTGCTCTGGGTGGTCGTGCTCGGGACGATCGCGCCGTTCAGCCTGATCGTCGGCGCGCTCCGGCACGTGTCGGCGACGCGCGCCGGCGTGACCGCGATGCTCGAGCCGGTGGTCGCGACCGTGGTTGCCTGGCTGTGGCTTCGAGAGTCGCTCGCCCCGGCCCAGCTCGTCGGCGCCGCCGTCGTCCTCGCCGGCATCGGCTTGTCACAGACCGCACGATAAATTCCCTCGAAAGGGGGACAGACTGTTGGTGAATCTGATGCGAAAGTCGTCGCCGTGTTCGGGAAAAAGCATATTTCCGTTGGATTGGCGGCAGTTTTCAGCGTGTTCGTCCTGGCTGCCGCAGCCGACGCCGGGGTGCGCACCACCCACGCCGGCGCCGTCACCGGTCTTCTCCAGGCCGTGAACAAGACCCGCGTCGCGCACGGCCTCCGGCCGCTCCACCTCGACCGCACGCTCGCGCGGGCGGCACGGGCGCACTCGGTCGAGATGCTGCGCGGCAACTACTTCGCGCACGGCGACTTCCGCGGCCGCATGATCACGTTCCACGTCCGCGGCCCGCAGGCCGGCGAGAACCTCGCCTGGGGCACCGGCGCATACACGGAGCCGCAGACGATCGTCGCCGAGTGGCTCGCGAGCCCCGAGCATCGCGCCAACCTCCTGCACGCCGGCTGGACGCGGATCGGCATCGGCATCAGCAACGGCACGTTCGAGGGCAACGGCGGCGCCGCCGTGGTCACCGCCGACTTCGCCGGCCGCTGACGAGTTTCGAGGGCAAGACGCCGGTCATCCGGCGTCGTCGGGAGAAAGGCGGGGCCGCGCAAGAGCGCGGCCTCGGTCTTTCGGGCTCGAACCTCAACGGCACCCCCAGACGGAGCGAGCGCGAAGCGCCGGCGAGGGCCGAACTCAGTCGATCGCTCGATCAACCAAACGAAGCCCGCCGCACGAACCGCGGTTCCCTGTCCCAGCGAGCGCGCCTGCGCGCGAGCTAGTCGCTGTCCATCAGCGAGCGGAGTTCGGCCAGCTTCTCGCCGCGCAGCTCGTCGCGCTCGCCCTTCTCGATCCGGTCGAGGAGCTGCCGGACGAGCGGCGCGAGGTCGAGCGGGTTGAACGGCTTCGTCACGTAGTCGACGCCGCCGATGTCGAGCCCGCGCGCACGGTCGCGGAACTCGGCGCGCGCGGTCAGGAAGATGATCGGGATCTCGTTCGTGCGCTCGTCCTCGAGCAGGTGCTCGGCGACGCGCCAGCCGTCGAGGCCGGGCATCATCACGTCGAGGAGGATCACGTCCGGCCGCTCGGCGCGCGCGACGTCGAGGCCGCTGGGCCCGTCACGCGCCTCCAGCACCTCCATCTGCTCCGCCTCGAGATTCACTCGGCAGAGCAGGCGGATCGGTGCCTCGTCGTCGATCACCAACACCCTCGTCACGCGTTGACTCCTATCTCCCTAGCGAGCCTGCGTAATCCCGGCCGCGGGGAGCTCGAATGCGAACGTCGATCCCTCGCCTTCGCGCGATTCGACCCAGATCCTGCCGCCCATCGCGGTCACGAGGCCGCGCGCGATGAACAGGCCGAGGCCGCTGCCGCCCTGGCCCGCGCGCGTGTCCGCGTCGGTGCCGCGGTAGAACTTCCGGAAGATCTGCTCCTGGTCGGCCTGCGGGATGCCGATCCCCTCGTCCGCGACGCTGACCTCGACCGTGTCGTGCTTGCGCTCGACGCCGACCGTGACCGTGCCGCCCTCCGGCGAGTACTTCAGCGCGTTGTCGAGGAGAATCGAGAAGACCTGGCGCAGCTTGTCGCGGTCTGCGGTCGCGGCGAGCGGCTCCTCGGGCAGGTCGACGACGAAGTGGTGTCCGTTCGTGCTCGCGCTCTGCACCGTCTCGACGACCTCGCCGACGACGTCGCGGACGTCGGTCGACGAGAGATTCACCTGGAGGTCACCCGTGTCGAGCCGCGCGACGTTGAGGAGCGCGTCGACGATCTGCGTCAGGCGCTGCGACTCCGAGGCGATGTAGCTGAGGAACGTGCGCCGCTCCTCCTCGCCGAAGAGGACGTCCTGGCGGAGCAGCGTCTCGGCGAAGCCGTAGATCGACGTCAGCGGCGTGCGGAGCTCGTGCGAGACCGTCGACACGAAGTCAGACTTCATCTGCTCGACGAGCCGGTCGGACGAGATGTCGCGGAAGGCGAAGATCCGGCCGGCGACGGCGCCCGCCGGGTCCTGCATCACCGCCTCGGTCACCGACAGCCAGACCTCCTCGCGGCCGCGCTGAACCGAGACCAGACGGTCGCCGCTCGGCGTGTCGCTGCCGGAGTCGAGTGGGCGCTGCAGCACGTCCATCGGCGTGCGGCCGAGCGCGTCCTCCGCCGAGATCCCGGTGACCTGCTCGGCCGCGCGGTTCCAGAGCACGACCTTCCCCTCGCGGTCGACGGCGACGATCCCGTCGGCGATGTTCGCGAGGATCGCGAAGCTGCGCTCCTTCTCGAGCGCGACGCGCTGGTACAGCTCGGCATTCGACATCGCCGCCGACGTGCTGGCCGCGAGCGCGAGCAGCGCGTCGACCTCCTCCTCGCGCCACGGCCTCGGGTCCACGCAATAGACCGCCAGCACTCCGAGCGGCGCCCCCTCCGGCCCCGCGAGCGGCACCCCGAGATACGCGGCATTGCCGTGCGCGAGCATCGGGTCGAGCGCGAGCAGCCGCGTGTCCGCGGCCGCGTTCTCGAGCGCGACGGGCGCGCGCGACTGCACCACGTCGCCGGACAGCCACGCCGACGACGGACTGCGTGTCGCGAGCGCCTCCTCGGCGCCGGGGCCGACCGCGGCGTGCACGACGAGCTCGTCGTCCTCGAGCACGCGGATCGCACACGCGTCGGCGTTGACGAGCTGCGGCGCCTGCTGCACGACCTCGTCGAGCACCGCCGCCGGATCGAGCTCGGTGGTGAGCAGCCGGCCGGTCCGCGTCAGCTGCTGCGCGAGCGCACGCGCGCTGCGCTCCGCCTCGAACAGCTCGCTGCGTTCCAGTGCGCCGCGCGTCGCGTCGGCGAGGTGCCGGGCCAGCTCGAGGTCGTCGTCGGTGATCACACGCTCGCTGGCGAAGAAGACGGCGACGATCCCTCCCGCCTGATCGCGCGGCACCTCGACGGGGATCGCGAGCAGCGCGCCGAAGCCCGACGCACGCCACTCGTCGGGGAAGCGATCGTCGTCGCCGAGCCGCGGCGACGCGACGATGCGGCCGTCCGCGGCGGCGCGCGCGAGCGTTCCCTCCAACGCGATCTCCCGCGGGAAGGAATCGGGCAGGTCGTGCGCGCCGGCGACCGCGAGCCGGCCGCGCTGCGGCATCAGCACGACGGCGACGTCTCCGCCGAGCGCGTCGGCCGCCGCCTGCGCGATCGCGTCGAGCGTCGCCGTCCGCGAAAGCGACTGCCCGAGCACCGACGCGACGCGGTAGAAGCCGCGCTGCACCCGCGCCTGCCGCGCACTGCGCGTGAACGTCTCCGCGTTCCGCAGCGCGAGCGACGCGAGCCCGGCGAACGCCTGGAGCGCCTCGACGTCGCTCGGCCCGAAGTGCTGGCCGTCGCGCCGGCCGGCGCCGAGCACACCCTGGACCTCGCCGCTCCAGAGCATCGGCGCGACGACGGCGTCGGTGAAGCCGTCATAGGCCTCGTGCGGGACACCCTGCTCGAGATCCGCGTAGTCGCTGAGCGCGACCGCGCGGCCCTCGCGGATCGCGACCGCGGCGAGCCCGCGCGTCGCGGGGAACTCGAAGCCGATCAGCGATTCGTCGAGGCCGTGCACGGCCGAGCAGCGAAGGATTCCGCCGTCGTGCAGGTAGCAGTCGGCTGCCTCGGCACCGAGCAGCCGCGCCACCTCATCGGCAAGCCGCTGCAGGACCTCGTCGAGATCGAGCGCACCGCTCAGCACCTGCGCCGCGCGGAGGAGCGCCGTCTGCTGCTCGAGCCGGTCGCGGTTTTCCTCGAGGAGCCGCCCGAGCCGGATCGCCAGCGCCGCCTCGGCCGCGACCGCTTCGAGCAGGTTCGCGTCGCTCTGCGTCCACGACGTCCCCGCCTCGGCGCTCGCCGTGAGCGAGCCGAGTACGTCGCCGTTGACGACGACCGCTGCGGACAACGAATTCGCATCGGCGGGCGAGCCCCACTCCGCGAACGTCGTCCCGGCCAGCTCGAGCACGCAGCCCGAGGCGCCGAGCGCGCGCGCCGTCTCCTCCACCGTCGCGGTCAACGCCTGCCGGAGGTCGAGCTCGGTCCGCAACCGGCGCGCAATCGACGCGAGCAGGCGCTCGCGCTCCAGCGCGTCGTGCAGCGCCAGCGACGAGCGGGTGCGCTCGAGCGCGATCGTCGCCTCGGAAGCCAGTGCCTGCATCGCCGCCAGGTCGTCCGTCGAGAACGCGCGGTGCCCGTCCGTCGTCGCGACGGAGATGACCGCCGTGACGCGCTCGTCGCTGACGAGCGGGATGTACGCCGCGCTCTTCGCGCCGACAGCCTCGGCGAGCCGCGCACTGACCTGCGTCGAGCCGGCGACGTCGTAGACGGCGAACGCCGTCGCCTCGAAGACGACGCTCGCGATTCCCGACGGCTCGTTCTGCAAGTCGACGCGCACGTCCCGCCACCAGTCGACGTCGGAGCCGTGCGCCCGGGCCAGGAAGCCCGACGCCTCGCTGCCGTCCGGCGAGACGAACGTCAGCGCGACGAAGCCGACCTCGAAGAGCGCCGCGATCTCGTCGAGGAGCGTCCGCACGACCGCCTCGACGTTCCCGGCGCGCGCCAGCTCCGATGCGATGCGGCGCAGACTCGCGAGCTCCCGCTCCTGGAGCCGCGAGGCGGGCCCGGGCTCCTCACGGCGGCGGCGCGCCCGGACGAGCAGCCCGGCGAGCAGGCCGAGCAGGAGCGCGCCGAGGACGACCGCCACGCTCTCCCAGGCGAGCTCGAGGCCGTTGAGACCGAGAGAAGGCGATTCGATCACGGACATACCGGGCGTGCGTGATGATAGGGAGCCGGGAGTTCCGGAGTCCACGTTTTCACGGCGTCGAAGAGGAACCCTGCGGGTTGAAAAGATGGGCCGTCCGGCCCATTGTCGCCGTTCCCGGGCAGGGATAGCGTCAACCGCACTGGGCGATGCGAACCGCGTGCGAGCGCGGTGAGCACTCGAGAGGGCCCGCCGCACCGACCCCCCCGAGCGGCGGGCCTTCTCACTTCCCGCTTCGCCCGCTCCGCTTCGCTTCGCTTTCCGCTCGCTCGGGTGTGCGCTTCGCGCGCCTGCGGGGATGGGGCCTCGGTCAGCCCTCCGCAAGGCGGTTCTGACAGGCCCTGGCTATGGTGGACGCCGGATGGTTCGGCGTGTGCTTTTGGCTTCTCCTCGCGGCTTCTGTGCCGGGGTCGAGCGGGCGGTGGACACCGTCGAGCGGGCGCTGCGGCTCTACGGCGCGCCCGTCTACGTCCGCAAGCAGATCGTGCACAACAAGCACGTCGTCGACGAGCTCGAGCGGCGCGGCGCGATCTTCGTCGACTCGGTGCACGACGTGCCGCGTGACGCGACGCTCGTCTACAGCGCGCACGGCGTGTCGCCCGCAGTCCGCGACGCCTCTGCTGCCCGTCGGCTCAACACGATCGACGCCACCTGTCCGCTCGTCACGAAGGTGCACACGCAGGCGCGCCGGTACGCCGACGCCGGTTACACGATCGCGTTCATCGGTCATGCCGGCCACGAAGAGGTCGAGGGCACGACCGGCGAGGCGCCCGACGCGATCGTCCTCGTCGAGTCGGTCGACGCCGCGCGCGCCGTCGAGCTACCGCGCGACCGCCCGCTCGCGTACATCACCCAGACGACACTCTCGCTCGACGAGACGCGCGAGATCATCGACATCCTCCGCGAGCGGTTCCCCGACATCCAAGCGCCTGCGAAGGAAGACATCTGCTACGCGACGTCGAACCGCCAGTGGGCGGTGAAGGAGCTGCTCGACGAGGTCGACCTGCTGCTCGTCATCGGCTCCGCCAACTCGTCGAACTCGAAGCGGCTCGTCGAGGTCGCACGCGCGGCCGGCGTTGACTCGCACCTCGTCGACGACGCATCGGAGATCGACGACGCGTGGCTCGAAGACGCCGAGACAGTCGGCGTCACGTCCGGCGCGTCTGCGCCGGAGCGGCTCGTGCGCGACGTCTGCGAATGGTTCCGCGCGCGCGGCGTCGACGACATCTCCGAGTTCTCCTCGGCGTTCGAGGACGTCGTCTTCCGCCTGCCCGTAGAGTTGCGCCGTGCGCAACGCAGCAGCGCGGCGGCCTGAACCGGAGCGCGTTCGTCGCCTTCCGGAGCAGTACTTCACCGCGCTGCTCGCGCGCGTCGCCGCAGCGGCGGCGCGCGACGGCGAGCCGCTCGTCGACCTCGGCCGCGGCAATCCCGACGTCGGCCCGCCGCCGCACGTCGCAGCGACGCTCGACGAATGGGCTCGCCGGCCCGACGTGCACGGCTATGCGCCGTTCGCCGGCATCCGCGAGCTGAAAGACGCGATCGCAGCGCGGTATCGCGACGTCTACGACGTCGACGTGGACCCCGAACGGGAGGTGGCGGTGCTGCCGGGCTCCAAGACCGGGTTGATGGAGTTCGCGCAGGTCTGCGCCGAGCGCGGCGAGACGATCGTCCTGCCGGATCCCGGCTACCCCGACTACTTCTCCGCCGTCGCGCTCGCGGGCGCACAGCTCGGCACGCTGCCGATCGCGCCCGACGGCGCGCCCGACTGGGACGCCGCGCCGGGCGAGGCGGCCGCGCTCTACCTCAACTATCCGTCGAACCCCGTCGCCGCGTGCGCGCCCGCCGGCGTCTTCGACGCCGCGATCGAGTACGCGCACCGCAGCGGCGCCTGGATCCTCCACGACTTCGCCTACGGCGATCTCGTCTTCGACGGCCGGCGGCCCGCGAGCTTCCTCGCCGCGAGCGGCGCACGCGAGGTCGGCCTCGAGCTCTTCTCGATGTCGAAGACGTACGGCATGGCCGGCTGGCGGCTCGGCTTCGCCGTCGGCAACGCCGAGCTCGTGGCGCGGATCGAGAACCTCCAGAACCACCAGTTCGCAGGCGTCTTCCTGCCGGTGCAGTGCGCCGGCGCCGCGGCGCTGACCGGGCCGCAGGAGAGCGTCGAGGCGCGACGCGCGACCTACGAGCGACGGCGGAACGACGCGCTCGCAGCGCTCGCCGGCATTGACGCGACAAGTGAGGGGACGTTCTTCGTCTGGTTCCGCCTGCCGGCGGATGTGACGCCGGCGCGGCTGCTCGAGGAGCAGCGCGTCGCGGTCGCGCCCGGCGAAGGCTTCGGCGGGCGCGGCGCCGGCTGGGCGCGGTTGTCGCTCGCGACGCCCGACGACCGGCTAGAGCTCGGCCTCGAGCGCCTGCGCGGCGGGCTGGGTCTGCTCTAGGAACTCCGCCAGCCGCGCAGCCTCGTCGTCGGTGATCGACACCGCCGCGCGCGCGACGCCGTTCTCCCAGACGCTGAAGCGGACGTGCGGATCGTCGGCGACGTAGCGCGTCACGCGCAGCGCGCGGCCGGGGCTGTTCGCGTGCGGCCGGAAGAACTCGACGAGCTTTCGCCGCTGCACGACGCCGCACCAGGGACAGAAGCGAAACGTCCGCTCCACCTGCCTGCCGCACGCCGTGCAGCCGACCATGACCTGAGCTTAGGACTTCTCGATCCGCAGTGCGTCGCCGATCTCGATCGCCGTCGCGAGCACCTCGCGGGCGACCCACTCCCTGTGCGCCTCGACGACGTCTCGCTCGGTCTCGGGGACGGTCAGGACGATCCGGTCGGTCAGCTCATACCCATCGTCCTTCCGCCGTTGGTTCACCTCGCGGATCAGGTCGTAGGCCCGCCCCTCGAGCAGGAGCTCGTCGTCGAGGGCGGTGTCGAGCGCAACGGTCAGCCCCTGCTCCGAGGCAACCGCGAACCCCTCGCGGCCGCTGCGCTCGACGAGCACCTCGTCCGGCTCGAGGTCATGGCCGGCGACGCGGAAGCGCCCGCCCTCGAGCGCCTCGAACTCGCCCGCCTGGAGCGCCTGCTGGATCGCCGGCAGCTCCCTGCCGAGCCGCGGCCCGAGCACGGGCAGGTTCGGCTTCACGCGCAGCTCCGCTTCGACCGTGCCGAACTCGACCGTCTTGGTGCGCACCTCGTCCGCGATCTCGGCGGCGTGCGCCCGCGCGCCGTTCGAGCCCTCGACGACGAGCTTGCGCAGCGGCTGCCGCAGCTTCAGCCCGCTCGTCGCCCGCGCCTGGTGCGCGAGCGCGACGACGCGGCGCACCTCGGCGATGTCGGCGAGAAGCGCCCGGTCCGGCTCCGCGACCTCCGGCCAGCCGGCGAGGTGGACCGACTCCGGCCCGTCCTGCACGAGGTTCCGCCAGAGATGATCCGTGAGGAACGGCATCACCGGCGCGAGGACGCGCAGCGTCTGAACGAGCGCGTACCAGAGCGTTGCGAACGCAGCCTGCTCGTCATCCCAGAAGCGGCGGCGCGAGCGGCGGATGTACCAGTTCGAGAGATCGTCGAGATACGCCTCGAACAGGCGCATCACCTCGTCGGCCCGATACCCGTCGTACTGCTCGGCGGCGTCGACGACGAACGCGTGCGTGCGCTCGACGAGCCAGCGGTCGAGCGGCATCGAGACACGAGGCTCGAGCGATGACCAGGACGGCGTGAAGCCGGCGATGTTGGCGTACTCGACGAAGAACGACACCGAGTTCCAGAGCGTCAGCAGCTTGCGCTTGATCTCCTGCGCGGGACCGAACCCGAACAGGAGGTTGCGGTCCGGCGGCTGCGCGCAGAACTGCCACCGCATCACGTCCGCGCCCATGCGCGAGAACGCATCGTCGACGTTGATCGTGTTCCCCCACGATCCGTGCATCTCGCGGCCCGTCTCGTCGAGCATCTTCTCGTAGCCGAGCACCTTCCGGAACGGCGCCTTCCCGGTCAGCACGACCGACATGAAGAGCTGCGAGTAGAACCAGAGCCGGATCTGCTCGCGCATCTCCGAGACCCAGTCGGCAGGGAACCACGTCTCCCAGTACGCATGATCCGGCAGGTCGGCGGTCGTCAGCCCGCGCGCGGCGCCGGTCGCGTAGCCCTCGCGCACCCACGTGTCGTTCTGCCAGCCGAGCGTCGAGAACGGAACGATCCCGGCGTCGAGCCAGACATCGCCGACCTCCTTGACGCGCTCGACGGACGCACCGCACTGCTCGCAGCGGACCGGGACGCGGTCGATCCACGGGCGGCGCAGCTCCTCGAGCTGGTCGAGGCCGGACACCGCGCGCTCCTCGAGCTCGCGCTTCGACCCAATCACGTTCAGGTGGCCGCATTCGCACGGATAGAACGGGAGCGGCATGCCGTAGTAGCGGCGCCGCGAGATGTTCCAGTCGCCGAGGTTGTGGAGCCAGTCGTCCATCCGCTTGCCCATGTACTCCGGGATCCACTCGACCGTGGCGTTCGCGTCGAGCATCGGCTGCCGCAGCTCCGCGACCGAGATGAACCAGTCGTCCGCGATCCGGAAGATGAGCGGCGTGTGGCAGCGCCAGCACTCGGGATAGCGGTGCTCGTGCAGGCCGGCCTCGACGAGGACGCCCTTCTCCTCGAGGTCGCCGATGATCTGCTCGGCCGCCTCCGTCGTCGACATGCCGTGCAGCCAGCCGTACTCGTCGTAGAACCGTCCCGACTCGTCGACCGGCGTCAGCACAGGCAGGTCGTGGATCTGACCGAGCTGAAAGTCCTCGGTTCCGCACCCGGGGGCGATGTGGACGATGCCCGTGCCGTCGTCCATGGAGACGTCGTCCCACGGAATGATTCGATGCTGGGTCTCGATGATCTCGTCGAACGGGCCGCGGTACGCCCGGCCGACCAGCTGCGAGCCGGGCATTCGCTCCGCGAAGTCGTCGTCGGGATAGCGCGCGACCGCAACCCACTCGCCGTTCGCGCGGCGGCCGTACTCTGCTTCGGGGTTCACGGCGGCGGCGACGTTCGCGGGAAGCGTCCACGGCGTCGTCGTCCAGATGACGACCGATTCGCCCTGGCGGTCGAGCAGCGGGAACCGGACGTACAGCGACGGGTCGGCGCGGTCGACGTACGAGCCGATCAGCTCGTGCTGCGAGATCGACGTGCCGCAGCGCGGGCACCACTCGGTCGAGCGGTGCCCGAGGTAGAGCCAGCGGCGCTCGTGCACGGACTTCAGCATCCGCCAGACGTACTCGATGTTCGTGTCGCTGAAGGTGAAGTAATCCTTCCCCCAGTCCATCCACTGGCCGAGCCGCTTCGATCCCTTCCAGAGCTCGTTGGCGTACAGCACGACCTTCTCGCGGCACTTGCGCGCGAACTCCTCGAGCCCGTACTCCTCGATCTCGCGCTTCGAGTTCAGCCCGAGGTCGTGCTCGACGCCGACCTCGATCCAGAGGCCCTGGCAGTCGAAGCCGTTCTGGTAGCGCTCGTCGTGGCCGCAGAGCGCGCGGTAGCGCTGGAAGACGTCCTTGAGCGTCCGGCCCCAGGCGGTGTGGATGAGCAGCGGCTTGTTGGCGGTGACCGGCCCGTCGATGAACGAGAAGGTCGGGCCGCCGCGGTTTTGCTCGCGCAGCTTCTCGAAAATCCGCGCCTCCTCCCACCACGCGAGGACCTCCTCCTCGACCGCCGGGTGGTCGGGTACTTTCGGCAGCGGCTCGAACACGGGAACAGAAGTGTAGAGAGCAACGTTTCCAGTTCTAGGAACACGAGAAAGGAAGAACCTGAATGGCAACCGACGTCACCGACGCGACATTCGAGCAAGAGGTGATCAAGAGCGGCGAGCCCGTGCTCGTCGACTTCTGGGCCGAGTGGTGCGGACCGTGCCATGCGGTCGCGCCCGTGCTCGAGAAGATCGCCGAGGAGCACAACCTGAAGCTCGTCAAGGTCAACATCGACGAGAACCAGGAGCTGCAGATGCGCTACGGGATCCAGTCGATCCCGAACATGGTCCTCTTCGAGTCGGGCGAGCCGAAGGCGAACGCCGTCGGCGCGATGCCGAAGGGGATGCTGGAGCGCTCGCTCGGCCTGGGCGGCGCGTGAGATCTCAGGCAGGGGGCGGGAACGCCCTCTGCCGGCTTTCCCCTATGACGTGGCTCTAGATTTCCTGGGCTTCGATGAAGCGCAGGAAGGCCGCATGCTTGGCGAGAAATTCCTCGATCTCGGCGACGCCCGCCCCAGCCCAATCCTCGAGCCAGGTTTCGGCGAGGTCGTCCTCGATGCGATGGAGGCCGCGTTCGCTCATGCCGGAATGATCGGCGGCAACCCGGACACCCGCCATGGGCCGTTCGGCTCAACTTCGGGGCTGTGAGGACCCAGGCGCTCCTCCTCGTCAACCCCCGCTCGGGGGACGGGTCGCCCGGGGCGGACGAGGTGGCGGCGGCCGCGCGGAAGCTCGGGGTCGAGACACATCTCCTGGAAAAGGGCGAGGATCCGGCCGAGGTCGCCCGCGCGGCGGGCGCCGGGATCCTCGGCATGGCCGGCGGCGACGGGTCCCTCGCGGCCGTCGCGCAGGTGGCGATCGACACGGATGCCGCCTTCGTCTGCGTCCCTCTGGGCACCCGCAACCACTTCGCGCGGGACGTCGGCCTCGACCGCGACGATCCGCTCGCCGCGCTCGCCGCCTTCCGGGACGACGCCGCCGAGCGGCGGATCGACGTCGGCCGGGTGGCGGCGGCCGACCGGCTGTTCGTCAACAACCTGTCGCTCGGCGTTTACGCGCGGCTCGTCCACCGCCGTGAGCGCCACCGCCGGCGCGGCGAGGCGCTTGCGCGGCTCAAGGCGCTCGTTGCGGTCGCGCGGCAACGGCACGCCCTGCACGCGACGGTGAACGGCGAGCCGCTGAGGGCCCGCGTCATCTTCGTCGGCAACAACCGGTACGACCTCGCGCTCTTCACGGTCGGCGAGCGGGCACGGCTCGACGCCGGCGAGCTCGATCTGTGGACGGCGAGCGGCTGGCTGCCGACCGCGTGGGACGAGCGGACGGGCCGGTCGTTCGAGATCGAGACGGGCGGACGTGTGCGGGCGGCGCTCGACGGGGAACCTCTCCTCCTGGACACACCCGTCGTCGTCGAGTCGCTCCCCCGCGCACTGCGGTTGCGGCTCCCGTCGGAAGGAGGAGCGATGCACGACAATCCGCGCGCCACCGAGGACGAGCAGGAGCAGGCTCAGACGGACCGGCAGAACGAAGAGGAGTCGATGCGGTATCCGTCCGAGGGGCAGCCCGATCCCCCGGACGATGCCGAGGAGTAGCGCCACCCAGCACGAGCTGCAGCGCGTCGGGCTGCTCGCCGGCTTGCCCGGCGAGACGCTCGGACGCCTCGCGAAGCGAATGGAGCGCGAGGAGATCCCGCCGGGCACGGTCGTCGTCCGCGAAGGCGAGGCGAGCGACCGCTTCTACGCCGTCTTCGCGGGCATGCTCGCGGCCGAGAACACGATCGGGCCGCGCCGCATCCTCCGCCCGGGCGACTACTTCGGCGAGGTCGCGCCCGCTATGGGCGTCGCGCGCACGGCCACCGTGACCTCGATCACGCCGTGCGTCGTCGCGAGCTGCGACCGTGAGACGTTCGACGAGCTCCTACGCCCGCTGTTCGCGGACGACTGAGTCGCTGAAGCGCGGCCACGCCAGGGCCGCCCAGTCGCCGAAGTCCTTGTTCGTGAGGACGCCGCACGCTGCGGCGAGCTCGGGATCGACCCAGAGGAACGTCCCGGTCTGGCCGAAGTGGCCGAACGTCCGCGGCGAGTTCTCCGCGCCCGTCCAGTGGGGTGACTTACCGTCTCGCAGCTCGAATGCGAGCCCCCAGTCGTTCGGCTCCTGGCGGCCGAAGCCCGGCAGCACGCCGACGAGGCCGGGGAACTGCACCGTCGTCGCCTCGGCGAGGGTCTCCGGCGCGACGAGCCGCGGGGCAAGGAGCTCGCGGCCGAGCGCGAGCAGGTCATCGAGCGGGCCGACGTACTCCGACGCCGGCGAGCCGTGCAACGACCCGCGCAGGCCGAGCGGCTCGACGACCGCCTCGCGGAAGTAGTCCGCAAACGGCATCTCGGCGCCGGCCGCGACAAGCTCGGCCGCCTGCTCGATGCCCTCGTTCGAGTACTGCCGCCGCCGCTCGCCGGCGTGCGACAGGAGCCGCCGCAGCCGCTCGTCGAGCTCGACGATCCCCTCCTCGACGGCGACGAGCGCGGCGAGCCCCGTCAGCAGCTTCGTCACCGAGGCCCAGCGGACGGGGACGTCGCGCGGGCCGTGCACGGCGACGACGCCGTCGGCGCGGACGACGCCGGCCGCCGCAACCTCGGCTCCCCACTCGTCGATCGCTCGCAGTGCCTGCATCGCGCCCAATTGAACAGATGGGGATACTAGGAGGATGACCCGGCAGCTCGTTCCCGCGGTCTCGCCGCAGGCCGCCGTCGTCGGCTACTCCCGTGCGGTGCGGGACGGACGGGTCGTCCACGTCGCCGGAACGGCCCCGATCGGCACCGACTCGACCGACGCCTACGAGCAGGCGAAGCGCTGCCTGCAGATCATCAGCGAGGCGCTCGCCGAGGTCGGCGCGGCGCCGGAGCACGTCGTGCGCACGCGCGTCTACCTCGTCGACGCGAACGACTGGGAGCCGGTCGGGCGAGCCCACGGCGAGATCTTCGGCGACGTCCGCCCCGCCTCGGCGGTGATCGTGATCAGCGGCCTGCTCGACGAGCGGTGGAAGGTCGAGATCGAGGCGGAGGCCCTCCTCCCCGAATGACGAAGCAGGCGTACCCGCCCTCGATCACCGGCAAGGGAAGCCGCTTCCCGGCCGGCGGCAGCGTCCTCGACCATGCGTACGGCAAGAGCGACCCGTACACGCTCGGCGTGGAGGAGGAGTACATGCTGCTGGACGGCGAGACCTTCGACCTCGTGCAGCACATCGACACGGTGCTCGCCGACGTCTCGGGCCACGAGCTCGAGCCGCGGATCAACGCCGAGCTGATGCAGTCGGTGCTCGAGGTTGCAACGCCGGTCTGCCATACACCGTCGGACGTCGAGGCGCAGCTGCGCGCGCTCCGCGGCTACGTGACGCAGATCGCGCGGGCGCGCGGCATGCGCGTCGGCTCAGCGGGCACGCATCCCTTTTCCCTCTTCGAGCGGCAGCGGATCACGGCGAAGGACCGCTACCGCGCGCTCGTCGACCAGATGCAGTACATCGCGCGGCGCGAGCTGATCTTCGGGCTACACGTGCACGTCGCGGTCGACGACCCGGAGAAGGCGATTCAGGTCGTGAACGGCCTGATCGTCCACCTTGCAGAGCTCGTCGCGCTCTCCGCCAGCTCGGCGTTCTGGCGCGGCGAGCCGACCGGCCTGCACAGCTCGCGACACATGGTGTTCGCAGCATTCCCGCGCTCGGGCCCGCCGCCGCGGTTCAGGGACTATGCGGACTACGCGGAGGTCGTCGGCCAGCTCGAGCGCACCGGCTGCATCGCCGACTACACGCACATCTGGTGGGACATCCGCCTGCACCCGCGGCTCGGCACGATCGAGATCCGGATCTGCGACGCAGTGACCGTGCTCGAGGACGTGATCGCGATCACGGCGTACTGCCAGGCGCTCGTCAAGCACTATTCCGAGCGCTTCGACGCCGGCGAGGAGATCCCGTCGTACCACCGCATCCTGACGACCGAGAACAAGTGGCTCGCCGCGCGCTACGGCCTCGAGGCGCCGGTGATGGATCTCCTGACCGGGAAGCGCAATCGTGCGCCGGTCTCCCAGTCGATCCGGCGAACGCTCAAGACGATCGCGCCGCACGCGCGCGAGCTCGGCGCCGAGGAGCACCTGGACGGGATCGAGGAGATCGTCAGGCGCGGCAACGCGGCCGACCGGCAGCTGCGGACGTTCAATGCGAACCGCGACGTCGTCGAGGTCGTGCGCGACCTGGCCGACCAGACCGAAGCGGCGGTGGCGTGATGCCGGCCGTCGGCGAGCCGATCCCGGACGTACAGGTCTGGACGACACCGAACGAGCGCGCCGGCCTGCGCGAGATCGCCGCTCAGGGGCCGATGCTGCTCCTCTTCTACCTCTTCGACTGGTCGTCGACCTGAACGCACGAGATGGAGCTCCTGCGTGACAGGAGCGCGGAGTTCAAGGCGGCCGGTGTGCAGCCGTTCGGCATCTCGCGCGACTCGCCGTGGACGCACGTCGCGTGGACACAGGCGCTCGACCTCAACTTCCCGCTCCTCTCGGACTGGAACGGCGACGCGACGCACGGCTTCGGCGTCGCCTCTGAGCACCGCGGACTGCGCGACGTCTCGGCCCGCTCGGCGTTCCTGATCGACGATGAGGGGATCGTCCGCGCCGGGTGGCGCTACGAGCCCGCAGACCTGCCGAACTTCGAGGAGATACTTGCCGCCGTCCGGGCTATGGATTAGTCCTATCCGTATGGAGACGACAACTTCTGCGGCCCCTGCGCCTCGCCGGTCTGCGCCGCTCACTGCACTGCTCGGCCTCATCGTCCTCGGTGTCGGCCTGTTGTTCGCGATCGACGCCTACGGAGGCTGGTATCCGATCTTCAAGTGGCTGCACGTCACGCTTGCCGTGTTCTGGGTCGGCGGCGGTGTCACGCTGACGATCCTCGGCCTGCGCGCCGAGCGGGCCGACGACCCGACGGAGATCGCAACGCTCGCCCGTCAGGCGGCGTTCGTCGGCGAGCGGTTCTTCGCCCCAGCCGGCCTGCTCGTTCTCCTCGCGGGGATCGGGATGGTCGTCAACGGCGACCTCGGCTGGGGCCATTTCTGGGTGACGGCCGGTCTCGTAGGCTACGCAGCGACGTTCGTGACCGGCATCGCCGTCCTCTCGCCGCTTGCGAAGACGATCAACGAGCTCGCGGAGCGGGAGGGACTGCACCATCACACGACGCAGGCCGCGATCAGGCGCATCCTGATGATCGCCCGCTTCGACACGGCCGTTCTACTGCTCGTCGTCGCCGACATGGTGACGAAGCCGTTCAGCTGACGCTGAACGGCTTGGAAAAGGAACTTCGCACGGCCGAGAGCGCGGTCTCGGCCGTGCTCCGTGCTGCAAGAAGCTCTCACACAATGAGCGATTGTGTCGCCCGGCCGCGCTCGGCGGCACATCGCTACGTCCTCGGGAGGCCCGATAGTTGGACTATCGGGCCTCCCTGCGTCCTTGCGCTGCACTCGCCGATCACGCCCGGATCGACGAACGGCATTGTGTGAAAGCTTCTAAAGCTCGTTGCTGTGGACCGGCCGGCTTTGTCGGCGGCGGCTGGTGCCGCGCCGCCGACGGATCGCGCGGCTCGCCAACGCTTCGCGTTAGGTTGCGCTGGGGCGGGGCTACATCCCCATGGCGTGGTAGCCGCTATCGACGTACAAGGTGGTGGCGGTGATGTTTTTCGCGGCGTCGCTGAGGAGGTAGGCGGCGCCTTCGGCGACGTCGCCTGCATCGATATGGCGGCGGAGGGGGGCGCGCTCTTCGACGATCGCCTCCATCGTCGGGAAGCCTGCGATCGACCTCGCGGCGAGCGTGCGCACCGGGCCGGCGGAGATCGCGTTGACGCGGATGTTCTTCTCGCCGAGATCCCACGCGAGGTACTTGACGGACGCGTCGAGGGTCGCCTTGGCGACACCCATGACGTTGTAGTGCGGCACGGCCCGTTCGCCGCCGAGGTACGTCATCGTCACGATCGAGCCGCCGCCGGCCTTCTCCATCAACGGCTCAGCGGCCCGCGTGCACGCGACGAGCGAGTACGCGCTCACGTCGAGCGCGAGCCAGAACCGGTCGCGCGGCGTGTCGGTGAAGCGCCCCTCGAGATCTTCGGCCGCCGCGAACGCGACCGAGTGGACAAGCAGGTCGAGCTCGCCGTCGAAGGCCTCGGCGACCTCGTCGAAGACGCGCGCGACGTCGTCGTCGGCGCGCACGTCACATGACGTCACGAGCGCGGAGTCGACGGTCGAAGCGAGGTCGCGGACGGTCTGCTCGATGCGCTCGCCCTGATACGTGAACGCGAGCCGGGCGCCTCCGCCGGCGAGCTGCTGCGCGATCGCCCAGGCGATCGAGCGCTTGTTCGCGACGCCGAGAACGAGCGCACGCTTGCCCTGGAAGCGACCGGCCACGGCCGCGATCCTACGGTACCCTCCGCGCGTTGCGCCGCGCGATCCCGCTCCTCGCAGCGATGGTGGCTCTCTCCGCGGCGTCGTCCGCGGCTGCACACTCCAGTGTTCGCGTGCTCGTCGCGCTGCACGCGCCGCCGCTCGCACTGCACGACGGCCGCGGCCTGGCGCTCGCCGGCGCTCGCCGAAAGCTCGACGCGCAAAGCGCGTCGGCGCGCGCATACGTCCGCACGCTCGACCGTGCTCAGGAGGCCGCGGCCGTCCGGCTCCGCGCGGCGATCCCGTCGGCGCACGTCGGCCGCCGGTTTCAGGTCGTCCTCGACGCGATCACCGTCAGGCTGCCCGCGCAGAAGCTGCCGGCGCTGCTCCGGCAGCGCTGGGTCGCGCACGTCTACCCGAGCCTGCAGTACACGCTCGCGACCGACCGCTCGCCGTCCGTGATCGGCGCCGACGTCCTCGAACGAGCGACGGGCGCGGACGGAACCGGGATCAAGATCGGCGTGGTCGACGACGGCATCGATGCCACGAACCCGTTCTTCGCGCCGTCGGGCTTCGCGTACCCGCCTGGTTTCCCGAAGGGCGACACGACGGCAACGACGCCGAAGGTGATCGTCGCGCGCGTCTTCCCCGGCCCGAATGCAGGCACGGCCGGTCGCCGCCCGGTCGATCCCGACTCGTCGTTCCACGGCACGCACGTCGCCGGAATCGCCGCAGGCGACCGCGGCACGGTCGCCCCGGCGGGGGCCGACCATCCGCGCACGACCGGCCTGAGCGGGGTCGCGCCGCGGGCCCGGCTCGGCAACTACCGCGTCTTCACCGTGCCGACGCCGATCGGCCACGTCGCGAACACGCCCGAGATCGTCGCGGCATTCGAGGCGGCGGTCGAGGACGGGATGGACGTCGTCAACTTCTCCGGCGGCGGGCCCGAGGTCGAGCCGGCCAACGACGCGCTGATCGCCGCCGTGCACGCCGTCGCGGCGGCCGGCGTCGTGCCCGTGATCGCAGCCGGCAACGACCGCGACGATTACGGCATCGGCTCCGTCGGCTCGCCCGGCACCGCGCCCGACGCGATCTCGGTCGCGGCCGTCTCCGACACGCATGTCTTCGGGCCGCGCCTCACCGTCGCCGCGGACGCCTCGCTCGCGATCCCGTACAGCGGCGCCAACGGCGAGCTGCCGCCGCCCGTCTGGGGCGCGGCCGACCAGACGCTCGTCGACGTCGGCACGATCACCGGGACGAACGGCAGGCCGGTCGAGCGGCACCTCTGCGGCCCGCGCGGCACGCTGCCGGCCGACTCCCTCCGCGGCGCAATCGCGCTCGTCGACCGCGGCCTCTGCCCGTTCGTCGACAAGGCGCAGCAGGCCCGCGCCGCCGACGCGATCGGCATCGTCTTCGCCGACAACCGCGAGGGCGAGACGAGCCCGGTGCCGACGACGCTGCCGCTCCCCGGCGGGACGATCGCGAACGCCGACGCCGCCCGTCTGCGAGCGCTCGGCGGCCGCGTCACGATCCGCGTCCAGCGCGGCCCGTTCGAGATCGAGACCGGCCGGAGCGGCGTCGTCACGAGCTTCTCCTCGGCCGGGCCGACGCCGTTCCGGCACCTGCTCAAGCCCGACGTCGCGGCGCCGGGCGGCCAGATCCTCTCGTCGACGCTCGCCAACACAGACGCGTCGCGCTTCGCGGTCTTCGACGGCACGTCGATGGCGACGCCGCACGTCGCGGGCGCCGTCGCGCTGCTGCTGGAGCTGCACCGGGGGTGGACGCCTGCGCAGGTGAAGTCCGCGCTGATGACGACCGCCGCGCCCGCCTGGGGCGACACCGCGCGGACGCACGAGGCGGCCGTTCCGCTCGAGGGCGCGGGGCTCGTCGCGCTGCCCGCGGCCGACGACCCGCAGGTCTTCGCCGAGCCGGCGTCGCTGTCGTTCCGCGACCTGGCGCCGGGGTCGGCGGCGACGCTGCTCGTGCACCTGACCGACGCGGGCGGCGGCGGCGGGACGTGGACTGTCTCCGTGCAACCGCAGAGCTCGGGGGCCGGCGCGTCCGTCGAGGCTGCGCCCGTCGCCGTGATCGCGCCGGGCGGCGCGACCGACGTCCCCGTCACGGTCCGGGCCGCTGCCGACACGCCCGCCGGCGACGACTTCGGCTTCGTCGTCCTCACGCGCAACGGCGTAACGCGGCGCATCCCGTACCTCTTCCTCGTCGACCGGCCCGCGCTCGCCGCGGCGGCGGTGCGGCCGCTGCACACCCTCCAGCGCGGCGACACCCGCACGGCGCAGAACCGTGTGAGCGCGTACCGGTATCCCGCGGCGCCGTTCGGCAACCAGCCCGACACGGCCGCGATGCGGGAGGA
>DASXWV010000002.1:0-1693 GCA_036503495.1 Gaiellaceae bacterium | reverse complement strand
CTCGACACGTCGTACTCGGGCCGCGAGCCATGGCTGCGCAACGTCCCGGGCTTCCAGCCGCAGGCGTTCGAGCGGGACGGCCGGCTCTACGGTCTGGGCATCTCGAACATGAAAGGCGCGGTCGCGTGCTACGTCGAGGCGCTTCGGGCCCTGCAGGACGCCGGCGTGCGGCTGCGCGGCGACGTCCTGATCGCGGCGGTCTGCGGCGAGATCGAGAAGACGCAGCAGGGCGAGGCTCAGGGTGCGCAGTACCGCGGCTACGCGGCCGGCACGCGCTATCTCGTCTCGCACGGCGGAGTCGCGGACATGTGCCTGCTCGGCGAGCCGACCGAGGGCAAGGTCGTGCTCGGCCACTTCGGCGCGCTGTGGCTGCGGATCCGCGTCCACGGCGACTTCATCCATACGGCGTTCAGCGAGGGTCGCCGCGAACGCAACTCGATCCTGCGCGCGCGCGAGGTGCTCGACGCGGTGCTCGAGTGGATCCCGGCCTGGGAGGACGACCCTGCGAACGCCTACCGGGGCGCGAAGGCGATCGTCAACGTCGGCGCGGTCGAAGGCGGCTTCGGCTGGCGGGCCTCCCGCACGCCGCACCACACGGATCTCTTCCTCGACGTGCGCGTGCCGCCGACGAAGGCGATGGGGGTCGCGCGGCGCGAGGTGCTCGACATGGTGCGCGGCCTCGCCGAGCGCTTCCCGGACCACGGCGTCGAGGGTGAGGTCTTCGTCACCGCGCCGGGGGCCGAGATCGAGGAGGGTCACGAGCTCGTCGGGGCCATCGACGCGGCGCACATGGAAGTCTGGGGCGAGCCGCCCGGGCGGGACGTGACGCGCTGGTTCAGCGACGCCTCCGCGCTCACCCGCTACGGCGTCCCGACCGTCAACTACGGCACCTCGACCGGGCTGATGGACGTCGGGCTCGGCGAGAGCCTCGAGATCGACGCGCTCGTCAAGACGGCGGAGGTCTACGCCCGCGTCGCGATGGAGGTCTGCGTTGTCGCATGACGTCTACACGCTCCCGTCGAACCTGCCCGTGCCGCAGGATGACGGCGCCGCGGACCATCTCGTCGGGATGGAGCTGCCGTCGCTCGTCCTCGAGTCATCGCTCGGGCCGGTCGACGTGCGCGACTTCGGCGTGGTCTACATCTACCCGCGAAGCGGCCGGCCCGGCGTCCCGCTGCTGCCGGGCTGGGACGAGACCCCCGGCGCGCGGGGTTGCACACCGCAGTCGTGCGCCTTCCGCGACCTGTATCCGGATCTGGGCGTGCCTGTCGCGGGCCTGTCGGCGCAGACGCTCGACGACCAGCTCGAGTTCGCCGAGCGAAACCGGATGCCGTTCCCCGTCATCGCCGATCCCGAGCGGAAGCTCGGCGTGGCGCTGTCCCTGCCGACGTTCGAGATCGCGCGCCTGACGCTCTACAAGCGCGTGACGATCGTCGCCGACCGGGGCCGGATCGAGAAGGTCTTCTATCCCGTCTTCCCGCCCGACGCGAATGCCCGCGAGGTTCTCGCCTACCTGCGAAGCCGATGAAGCTCGTCACCTACGACGACGGGAGAGTCGGATACCTCGACGGTGAGCAGATCGTCGGGCTCGACGTGCCGACGATGCGGGAGTGGTTCGAGCGGGGCGGCGCCGACGAGACCGGCGAGCGGACACCGCTCGCGGAGGCCGCCCTGCGCGCGCCGATCGTCCCCA
>DASXWV010000001.1:0-7112 GCA_036503495.1 Gaiellaceae bacterium | reverse complement strand
GTGTGGACGAAGCGGACGGTCGCCGCCTTGCCGGCGAAGTTGACGTTGTAGGCAGGCGCGTTCGCCCACGCCGCGTCGGCAAGTGAGCCGTCGACCGTCGGCGCGGTCTGCGCCGGAATCGAGACGGCGTTGCCGCCGCCGTGCGCGAGCGCAGTTGCGGGCAGCGCGAACGCGCCAACCAGAACCAGCCCGATCATCGCCCGCCGCAACGGCTTTTCCCGCACCTTCGAACCCTCCCCAGGGCGCTCGCTTCGAACGACCATAGGAGCACCCTCTTGAACTTTCAAGACCTATGAGCGAAAACTAGACGTATGGGTTTCGAGCCGTATTTGCCGCGGCTCGTTCGGGGGTGGACGAACGGGCCCGGCGTTCGGGAGATCGACGGGACGCTGGTCTCCGTCGATCTTTCCGGATTCACGCGGCTTTCCGAGCGGTTGCAGGCGAAGGGACGCGCCGGCGCCGAAGAGCTGGTCCTCGCCGTCTCGGGCGTCTACGAGGGCCTGATCGGGATCGCCGAGCGCCGCGGCGGCGACGTCCTCAAGTTCCGCGGCGACGCGCTTCTCCTCTTCTTCCACGGTCCCGGTCACGAGCGCCGCGCCTGCCGCGCCTCGCTCGACATGCAATGGCTGATCCGCAAGACGGGGAAGATGATGAGCTCGGTCGGCTCGGTGACGCTGAAGATGTCGACCGGCGTCTACACCGGGCCGTGCCACTTCTTCCTCGTCGACAGCACGCACCGCGAGCTGATCGTCGCGGGGCCGGCCGCGACGGCGACGATCGAGCTCGAGTCGGCCGCGTCCGCCGGACAGATCCTCGTCAGCGAGCGCACCGCCGAGGCGCTCGACCCCTCGTGGCTCGGTGCGGCGCGCGCGGGCGCGCGCCTCCTGCGCGACGTCGACGACTCCGACCTCGAGCCGCCCGAGGACACCGAGCCGGTGCCGCTCGAGCTCGAGCTCTACGTCCCGCAGCCGCTGCGCGCGCAGCTGCTGCTCGAAGCCGGCGAAGCCGAGCACCGCCACGTCACGGCAGCGTTCCTCAAGTACACCGGCACCGACGAGCTGATCGTCGCCGGCCGCGCCGACGATCTGCACGCGCGGCTCGGCCGGCTCGCGCAGCGGCTCGGCGGGCTGACCGACGAGCTCGGGTTGACGTGGCTCGAGTCCGACATCGACGTCGGCGGCGGCAAGCTCTACCTCGTCGGCGGCGCGCCGTCGTCGACCGGCGCCGACGAGGACCGCATGCTCCGCCTCGTGCGCGCCGTCCTCGACGATGCGGACGAGATCGGCCTCGAGCTGCGCGCCGGTGTCAACCGCGGTCCCGCATTCTGCGGCGACATCGGCGCGACGACCCGCCGCACGTACGCCGTGATGGGCGACACCGTCAACCTCGCCGCGCGACTCACCGGCCGCGCCGCGCCCGGCGCGATCCTCGCCACCGCCGACGTGCTCGACCGCGCGCGCCTCCGCTTCGAGACGACCGCGCAGCCGTTCCTGATGAAGGGCAAGGAACGCCCGATCACCGCGTACACCGTCGGCGCGCCGACGGGCGAGCGCGAGGAGGACGGGCATGCGGAGCTGCCGTTCGTCGGGCGCGACGTCGAGCTCGCGCGGCTGACCGAGGCGATCGACGCCGCGCGTCTCCGCAAGCAGCAGCTCGTGGAGATCGTCGGCGAGCCGGGCATCGGCAAGTCGCGTCTCGTCGAGGAGCTGAAGATGCGCGCGCTGGGCTTCACGCAGCTCGTCGGCCGCTGCGACGCGTACTCGTCGGCGTCGCCGTACGCGGTGTTCCGCTCGTTGCTCCGCCCGCTCGTCGGAATCACGCCCGAGCTCGACGCCGCCGAGGCCGGCGCGCAGCTGACGCCGTGGGTGAGCGCTGTCATGCCGGACCTCGCGCCGATGCTGCCGCTGCTCGCGCTGCCGCTCGGCGCGACGGTCGCGCCGACCAAGGAGTCCGAGGAGATCGAGCCGCAGTTCCGCCGCGCCCGGCTGCACGAGACGGTCGCGAGCTTCCTCACCCGCATCCTGCTGATGCCGACGCTGCTCGCGATCGAGGACGCGCACTGGATCGACGACGCGTCGCGCGACCTTCTCCTGCACCTGACCCGCGCCCCGGAGCTCCGGCCATGGCTCGTCTGCGTGACGCGCCGGCCGCAAGGCCCCGAGTACGCGGACCCGAACGTCGACGGCCACCTCGCGCTCGAGCTCGACCAGGTCCGCGGCGACGCCGCCCGCGCGCTCGCGATCGCCGCGGCGGGCGACGGCGCGTTCACCCCCGACGTCGTCGAGGCGATCGTCGAGCGGTCGGCCGGCAACCCGCTCTACATCCGCGAGCTCGTCGCCGCCTCGCGCGGCGCCCGCGACGTCGCCTCGCTCCCGGACTCGATCGAGACGCTGATCCTCGCCCGCATGGACACGCTGGCACCGGAAGACCGCTTCCTCATGCGCAACGCGTCCGTCTTCGGCGCATCGTTCGAGCTCGACGTGCTCTCGGCGGCGCTCGAGGACACGCTCGCGGACGTCGTCGACCTCCAGCGCTGGGACCGCCTCGGCGAGTTCGTCACCTGGGAGGGCGCGGGCACGCTGCGCTTCCGGCACGACCTCTTCCGCGCCGTCGCCTACGAGGGCCTGTCGTTCCGGCGGCGCCGCGAGATGCACGGCCGGATCGCGCGGATCGTCGAAGCGCGCGCCGGAGCCGCGACCGACGAGGTCGCCGACCTGCTGTCACTGCACTTCCACCGCGCCGAGGAGCCGCGCCCGACCTGGCAGTACTCCGTCGTCGCCGGCAAGCGCGCGCGCGACCGCTCCGCGAACGTCGAGGCGACCGAGCTGTTCCAGCGGGCGATCGACGTCGCCGTCAACGCCGGCGCGGCCGCGTCGGAGATCGCGGAGGTCGCGGAAGCGCTGGGCGACGCCGCGGAGCTGACGGCGCGCTACGACCAGTCGGAGGCGGCGTACGCGCTCGCGCGCAAGCTCGCGAAGGACGACGTGATCACGCAGACGCACCTGTTGCGCAAGGAAGGAGTGCTGCGCGAGCGGAGCGGCCGTTACACCGAGGCGCTGCGTCGCTACGGGCGCGCCCTCAAGGTGCTCGAGGCCGCGCCGGAGAGCGTCGAGAAGACGCGCTCGCGGGCCGACCTCGAGCTCGCGTACGCCGGCGTGAAGTATCGCCAGGGCCGCTTCGTCGAGGCGCGCGAGCGGGCGGCGCGTGCCGCGGCCGAGGCCGAGGCCGGCGCCGACCGCACACGGCTGGCGCACGCGTACTACATCGAGCACATCGCGGCGGTCAACGCGGGCCGGCGCGACCACGAGCACCGCGATGCGGCGCTCGCGATCCTCGAGGAGGTCGGCGATCTCGCGCGGCTGACGAACCTGCAGAACAACGTCGGCATCGAGTCCTACTTCGACGGCCGTTGGGACGAGGCGATCGACTGGTACCGGCGGAGCGGCGAATCGGCGCGTCGCGTCGGCGACGTCGTCAACGTCGCGCGCGCGGCGAACAACGAGGGCGAGGTTCTCTCCGACCGCGGCCACCTCGACGAGGCGCGCGAGCTCTTCGAGGACGCGCTGCGCGCGTGGCGCGCTGCCAACTATCCCGTCGGCATCGCGCTCGCGACCGCGAACCTCGGCCGGGTGGCCGCACGCGCCGGCGAGTTCGAGACGGCGCGGCGGCTGCTCGACGAGGCACTCGAGCTGTTCACGGAGCTCGGCGCAGAGGCATTCGTCGACGAGACGGTCGCGCGGATCGCCGAGTGCCTCGTGTTCGAGGGCCGGCACAAGGAGGCGAGCGCCGTGCTGCAGCCGCTGCTCGAGCGCGGGGGCGCGATGGCAGAGCGGCTCGCCGGCTATGCGGTCATCCAGTCGCGCGCGCCGTACGCGCGCGCGAAGCCGCACTTCGAGGCCGCCCGCGAAGCCGCTACCTCCTCGCCGTACGAGCTCGCGCTGACGCTCCGGGCGATGGCGGACACGAACGGCGGCGATGCTGAGGAGGCCGATGAAATCCTCAGGCAGCTCGGGATCGTCTCGACGCCGCGAGTTCCGCTTCCCTAGTTAAGAAAAGGCCGCGGCGGGGAATGACCGTGGCGTATGGGAGACGTTCAACCGGCCGCGGACACCGCGACGGTGATCGCAGCGACAGAGCGCGTCACACTCGGGCTTCGCGAGTTCCCGACGAGTGCTCCCGACGACTCCGACGACGTCGTCGCGCACGCCTGGGCCGTCGACGACCTGCGCGCCCGCATCGGCGCGGCCGTCGAAACGGTCGACGCTCCGTGACGACGCTGCGCTCCGACGCACAGGTCGCCGAAGAGCTCGACGAGATCGTCGAGCGTCTGGCCACGCTCGCAACGCAGGGCGGCGACGCCGAGCTGCTCGGTCGAGAGCTCGGCGCGATCCGCGCGCACCTGCGCGTCCTCGCCGAGGAGAACGACGAGGTCCGCGCACGGCTCGGCTCGGCGTTGGCCTGACCGGAGTGGGCCCGCTTGGATTCGAACCAAGGACCAAGGGATTATGAGTCCCCTGCTCTGACCAGCTGAGCTACGGGCCCCTTCAGACGCAGGTTCTCTTGAGGGAACGCTTCCCCTGTTGATCGGGCTGCGCCATCCGCCACAATAGGCCCCCGTGAAGGTCTTCCAGCACGAGACGCAGCTCCGGACGGCGGGCGGTCTGACCGTCACCGACATCACGGAAGAGGTTCAGAACGCCGTCCGCGAGAGCGGGATTCGCGAGGGGATCGCCTGCATCTACTCGCCGCACACGACGTGCTGCGTCCGCGTCAACGAGTGGGAGACCGGCTTCCTCGAGGACTTCACCGAGCTCCTCCGCCGGCTGGTGCCGAGCGAGTGCTACTACGCCCACGACGACTGGGACCGCCGCACCGAGAACATCTGCCCCGAGGACCAGGATCAGGGCAACGGCCACTCGCACTGCATGGCGATGCTGCTCGGCACGGCCGGCGAGTCGGTGCCGGTGCGCGAGGGCGACCTGCAGCTCGGGACGTGGCAGCGCGTCCTGTTCATCGAGCTGGACCGCGAGCGGGATCGCCGCTGGCTCGTCCAGGTCGTCGGCAACGAATAGCTACTCGGGCGTGACGTACGCGGCGGTGAGGCCGCCGTCGACGACGAACGTCGCCGCGTTCACGTAGCTCGACTCGTCGCTCGCGAGGAACAGGGCGGCGTTGACGATCTCGCGCGGCTTCGCCATCCGTCCCATCGGCACGTGCACGAGCCGGCGCTCGGCGGCGCCCGGCGTCTCGCTCCAGATGCGAAGCAGCAGCGGCGTCTCGACCGGGCCCGGGCACAGCGCATTGACGCGCACGCCCTGCCGCGCGAACTGCACGCCGAGCTCCTTGCTCAGCGACAGCACCGCGCCCTTCGACGCCGTGTAGGAGATCTGCGACGTCGCTGCGCCGACGAGCGCGACGAACGACGCGACGTTGATCACCGAGCCGCCGCCGCGCTCAAGCAGGTGCGGGATGCCGTGCTTGCAGCAGAGAAAGACGCCGCGCGTGTTGACCGCCTGCACCCGCTCCCACGCGTCGAGCGACGTGTCGAGGATCGAGTCGTCGTCGGCCGGTGAGATGCCCGCGTTGTTGTAGAGGACGTCGATGCCGCCGTACTGGTCGACGGCGGCGCGATACATCGCCTGCACCGATGCGTCGTCGGCGACGTCGACCTGGACCGCGAGGCCGCCGACCTCGCCGGCAACACGCGACGCGGCATCGCCGTCGACGTCGGCGACGACGACGCGCGCGCCCTCGTCGGTGAAGACGTGCGCGGCCTCGGCGCCCATGCCGCCGCCGGCGCCGGTGATCACGCAGACCTTGCCGTCGAGCCGACCGCTCATTCGGTCGAGTAGAACACGTTCTTGATCTCCGAATAGCCGTCCATCGCATGCATTCCGAGCTCGCGGCCGAAGCCGCTCTGCTTGAAGCCGCCGAACGGCGTCGACACGCGCACCGAGGAGTTCGAGTTGATCGAGAGGACGCCGGTCTCGATCGCGCGCGCCAGGCGGAGGGCCTTCGCGCCGTCGCGCGTCCAGATCGAGCCGGACAGTCCGTACAGCGACTCGTTGGCGATCCGTACCGCGTGCGCCTCGTCGTCGAACGGGATCAGCGCCGCGACCGGCCCGAACACCTCGTCGCGCGCGATCCGATCGTCCGGCCGCGCCTCGACGAGCGTCGCCGGGTACCAGAAGCCGCGACCGCTCGGCGCCTCGCCGCGAAACAGCGGCTCGCCCTCGACGAACGACGCGACCGTCTCGCGGTGCGCGGCCGAGATGAGCGGCCCCATCTCCGTCGACTCGTCCTCGGGATCGCCGACCTTGAGCTGCCGCGTCGCGTCGATCAGCAGCTCCGCGAAGCGGTCGTACGCGCTGCGCTCGACGAGGATGCGCGAGCGCGCGCAGCAATCCTGGCCGGCGTTGTCGAACACCGCGTACGGCGCGGCCGCCGCCGCCTGCTCGAGGTCGGCATCGGCGAAGACGACGTTCGCCGACTTGCCGCCGAGCTCGAGCGTGACGCGCTTGATCGTCGCGGCCGCGCCGCGCATCACCTGCTGCCCCACCTCGGTCGAGCCGGTGAAGGCGATCTTCGCGACGTCGGGGTGCTCGATCAGGCGCTGTCCCGCAACGGAGCCCTTGCCGACGACGACGTTCAGCACGCCCTCCGGGATGCCGGCCTCGAGCGCCAGCTCGGCGAGCCGCAGCGCCGACAGCGGCGTCAGCTCCGCCGGCTTCAGCACGGCGGTGTTGCCGCACGCCAGCGCCGGCCCGAGCTTCCAGGAGGCGATGTTGAGCGGGAAGTTCCACGGCACGATGCAGCCGACGACGCCGAGCGGCTCGCGGAAGGTCATGTCGACGCCGCCCGCGACGGGGATCGTCTCGCCGAAGTGCTTGTCGACCGCGCCGGCGTAGTAGTGGAAGACCTGCGCGACCATGCCGATCTCGCCGCGCGCGCCGCCGATCGGCTTGCCGGCATTGCGCGACTCGATCCGCGACAGCTCCTCGTGGTGCTCCTCGACCAGCGTCGCAAGCCGGCGGAGCAGCCGGGCGCGGTCGGCCGGCGCGACGGCGCGCCACGCCGGGAATGCGTCGCGCGCCCGCGCGACCGCGGCGTCG